>QHOF01000411.1 GCA_003219335.1 Verrucomicrobiota bacterium
ATGAGGTTTTCCGTTTCACAGACAATCACGGATCGTTCTATTACGTTTTGTAGTTCTCGAATATTGCCCGGCCAAGGGTAAGACTGTAATAGCTCCAAACTCTTCTTGTTGACCCCACGTATCGTCTTCCCCGCTTTACTGGCATAGCGATCCATAAAGTACTTCACCAGCACGGGGATGTCTTCTTGGCGTTCACGCAGAGAAGGAATCTCGATGGGAAACACGTTAAGGCGATAAAACAGGTCCCTACGAAAACTGCCGTTAGCCATGGCGGACTTTAAGTCACGATTGGTGGCGGCAATCACCCGCACATCGGCCCGAATCGATTGCGTTCCACCGACACGTTCAAATTCACGTTCTTGAAGCACACGCAACAGCGTATTCTGGGTGTCCCCGGGAAGATCGCCGATTTCATCGAGAAAGATCGTGCCCCCTTCGGCAAGCTCGAAGCGCCCGAGTCGCCGCTGGAGCGCTCCGGTGAAAGCGCCTTTTTCGTGACCGAAGAGCTCCGAAGCGATCAGTGACTGCGGGATCGCGGCGCAATTCACGCTGACAAAAGCTCGTGAGGAGCGCCGCGATCGCTTGTGGATGGCCCGGGCGATGAGTTCCTTGCCGGTGCCCGTTTCACCCATGATGAGAACCGTCGAGTCGGTCGGCGCTACCTTCGCTACTTGCAACAAGACCTTTCGCAGTGCTTCTGAAGAACCGACGATCTCCTCGAACATGGACGCTTTGTCGATTTCTTCGCGTAGCGCGACGTTCTCTCGTTGGACCTTCTCCTCCGCTTGTTTGCGATCGTCAATGTCAGTCGCCGTGATGCAGCGCCTAACGATTCTTCCCTGCTCATCTCGTAGCGGGTTGGACCGGATAAGAAACCACCGATACTTCCCATCTTTTCGGAGTAATCGCGCTTCGGCTTCCCAGGAGGTTCCAGATGAGATGCCGCCCTGGCGTTCGTCCAGTACTCTCCTGAGATCATCCGGATGCAAAACCCTCGCATAAAAGTCCTCTGCCTGAACCTCTTGCAGGGTCATGCCGTGGTATTCCAGTGTCCCCTGATTTGCGTAAAGACGGGTCCCATCCGGTCGCGCGACAAGAATGTGCTGAGGCACGAAGTCGATGAGCTGCCGAAGCTCTCGCTCGTCCTGTTGGATCCTCCGTTCGGCCCTCTTTGTTGCGGTAATATCAGTCACCGCGCCAACAAACTCGATTTGGCCCAGCTCATCCCTTATCGCATGAGCCACGACGTGGAGATGTTTGATGGACCCACCCGGCATCAGTAATCGATATTCAAGATCAAAATCTTTTCCGTCTTGGGATGCGCGATCGATCAGCTGTTGGACGAGAGCTTTGTCTTCGGGATGAACCCGCTGAAGTACCAGCTGCAGTGTCGGGTTAGTCGCCCGGTCATATTCAAAGATTCGGAAGGTTTCCTCTGACCAAAGGATTTCTCCGCTGGATAGATTCCAACCAAAACTGCCGGTCTGACTGAGCCTCTGGGCTTCCGCGAGGTACGCTTCTCTGCGCCGCAGTTCCTGAGTCAGACGTTCTTGATCCGTAATATCCATGAGAGTGCCGATAAAACGAGTGACGACTCCGTTCTCATGCACCGGCGTACCAACGCAACGTATAACTCGAAGCTCGCCGTCAGCTCGGATGATGCGCTTCTTGACGTCGCAGCCTATGCCTTCCGCCACCATTTGATTGATTGTTCCCTCGACGACCTCGCGGTCTTCAGGATGCACTATATGCAGATAGTCCGCGATCGTGGGGATCCCTTTTGCCGGGTCGAAACCAAGAATCTGGTACAACTCCTGAGACCAGTAATCGCAAATTAACGTTGGAGTGAATGACCAGCTTCCGGAGTGAGCGAGTCGCTGCCCCTCGGCGAGGTAGAAGGCGCTTCGCCGCAGTTCCTGGGTCATCTGTTCTTGTACCCATTGCACTATCCGGCGGGCTTCCTGTAGTGCGATGGCGGCTTGGTTCGTCGCCACCTGCAGCAGAAGACGTTCGGTTTCGGTCGGAAACTCCGATCGCCGTGAGGCAGCGACGAATATGCCGACTCTGCCCTGGACCC
>QHOF01000081.1:0-21369 GCA_003219335.1 Verrucomicrobiota bacterium
AACATCGATTCCGGCTTACACGAAAGATGGTTTCGAGCGTGTCCAGAAGCTGAAGCTCACGTCGGATGAAGCTCAATTCGCATCGCAATTCAATGGTGTGCGCTCCGTGCAGCAGATTGCCAAAAATCTGCGGATCGATTTGAAATCTGCCGGTCAAATGCTCTTCCGGTTTCTCGCGCTTGAAATTGTGGAGTGCTGGCCTGCCAGCACGGCAGCAAAACCGGAACAGCGGAGTGTCTTTCAGCGTTTTCGACGCGATCGATAGCGTCACCCCGAATGCTTTCGGGGCGGTCGCTCATGAAAAGAAAAGTCTTGGTCGTCGATATCGGCGGCACATACGTAAAACTGCTTATGTCGCGTCGCGATCAGCGCGAATTCGCTTCCGGATCGCGCATGGGACCAAACCAACTAATCGCAAAACTTCAAGAGAGCGTGCGCGGATGGAAATTCGACAGGGTGTCCATTGGTTTTCCTGCGCCGGTGCGCAAAGGGCGGATCACAAAAGATCCGAAGCATTTGGGCAAAGGATGGGTCGGTTTCAATTTTACCAGAGCGCTCGGCATACCTGTGCGCCTGGTTAACGACGCAGCCATGCAAGCGCTGGGCAGCCACGATGGCGGACGCATGCTCTTTCTGGGACTTGGTACGGGGCTGGGGTCCGCCCTCGTGTGGGACAGAATGTTGATGCCCTTGGAGCTCGGCGATCTCCCGTATCGTCACGGACACATTATCGAAGATTACCTCGGCATTCCAGGCCTCGTGTTGTTAGGCGAAAAAAAATGGAAACGGGAAGTAATTTACGCGGTCGTACAATTGAAGAAATCCTTCATCGCCGATTACGTTGTTATCGGTGGTGGCCTTGTGCACCATTTCGGTCGATTACCGAAAGGAACTGAGCGCGGACGAAATGAAAACGCATTCCTCGGTGGACTCCGTTTATGGGAAATCAATAAACACTCGGGGGAACTAAAATGGCGCGTGCTGTGATAGGAATGAGGAGAAGTGCCAGGGAGGGGACTCGAACCCCTAAGGATTTCTCCACCAGATCCTAAGTCTGGCGCGTCTGCCAATTTCGCCACCCTGGCAACAACTCAGATGCGGTGATGAGCAGCGTGCGCAAGAGTAATGTGCACCTCGAGTCTCAACTGTCATCGAAAACCGCTACTTCTTCCGCCGCTGAGGCCGCTTCCGCCGCGCCGTTCGCGCCGATTTTCTGACGCGCTCCGTTGCCGTTTTGTCTGCGCCAGTGAGATGATCCGCAGATTCGGATCGCCGTAATGTTGATATGCGCCCCAGGTCCGCATGCCACGGGGACCGAGCCGGGCGATCTCGCGGCGTGCCTCGCGCATCGCTTCCTGCAATGATTCGGCGAGCGAGCCGTCGCCATGGAGTCCGAGAATGCCGCGATAAAATCGACGTGCAAACTCGAGTGCGGCGGTATCATCGACCGGCCAAGCCGTACAGACAAAACTCGCGACCCCACGGGCGAAGAACGCTTCGGCAAAGCTCGGCGCCATCAACGCAGACCGCTTGTCCGCTCGGTCCGGCGTAATGCCTGACTCGCATGCGTTTGAGAAAATGAAGCGCGGAATGCGGTCGATGCGGTCCAGTTCATTCGCGCTTAGAACTTTTTGGCCGGTAAAGATCCATCCGGAGAGCGGCGGATTCTCCTTGTTGAAGAAGCAGTGACCCGCGTAGTGCATGAGATCGAAACGCTGATTGATGAGCTGATCGAGTACGGTGACCCGCGTTGCCTGGCCGGGTCCGAAGAGCCGCACTACCTCTACTCTTCGCCCCGGCTGCTGACCAAATTCATCGAAGATCGCTGCGACTGCCTCGCCTTCCTCTTGCGCGCCGGGCAGCGGTGCATCCTCCGCCGGATCCGCGACAACGAGCACACGCAAGGGTCGCTCGGTCAAAATCGGCGGCTCAGGTAATTGCGCAAAGGTGGTCCGCAACTGGCGCGTCAACCCGTAGAATGTGCCGAGAAAGCGTTCGGGATTGAAATCGACATTACCGCCGGCGGCTTCAGTCGCCACCATTTCCCAGTGAATGCGCGCGGTCGTCGCGTCGAGCGCAAGAACGATGGGCACCGTTTGCTGCAGAATCATTTCACGCATGTCGTGCGGCAACAGGAGACGGCCGAGCAGGTTTCCGAGGTCTAGTTGCTTGGCAAAAGATTCCGCTGACGGCAGCGCGTCGTTCGATTCTTCCACGAGCGCGGGATCGATCCGTGTGTCGCGTTGTGGAATCGAAGCTTCCGCGGTTAATGCCGCAAACTGAAATGTGTCGGCCTGCAGTTGAATTGTCAGACGCATCGGCTCGGCCTCAACTGTGCTTCCGGTTAAGGCGGTGAAGGATTTGCGCTCTTTGTCGGCGGAGCGTTGTGCGGCGTCTTTCTCCGCCGCTCGCTTTGCCTCACGCAAGGCTGCTTTAGTGGGGCCGCTGTAAGCGATCTTCAACGGTGCTTCGGAATCATTGCCGAAAACATCGACGGCGTTCTCCAGCGAATAGTGCATGCGCACGAAATTGCCGGGCGAAAACTCGACGAAGGTGACGCTTTGGAGCTGAAGGTCGGAAGCTCCCTGCGCGTCGTACAAAGCGCGGCGCACGCCCCGTAGCCAGGCGCGAAGCGCATCCTGCGTTCCCAAATTTCCCGCGCCCGCGCCAATCAAGACGGAGGCCAGATTCTTGCGACCGCTGCGGCCCAGCGCCCAGACCAATTCGCGTGACAAAATTGCGAGCTGAGCTGCGCCGAAAGTGCCGGGTTGGCCCATCCCCGCGATGACAATGATACGCCCCGGTTTGCGCGGATCCGGTAGGATGAAATTCTGTCCAAGTTCACCTACAATCGCCCCGCGCCGACACAAATCGGTGATCAGCAGCTTGCCATCTGCGCTCTTCGCCCCACTAAGTGCTTTGCTGATCGCCCGATCAATCGCAAGTTCTGCATACTGCGGGGCAACACCAATATAATGACCAACGGCAATCGCATCAGCTGCGGCGATTTCCTCGATGCGACCGCGCACGAGCCGAATTGCAATTGTAACGGTTGGCGTTTTGGTCTTCCGCGGGGCTGGAGAAGGCGGAACTGGCGCCGGAGTGCCCGATGACGGGGGCGCCATCTCTGCGGGCGAGCTGACCGAAGCATCCCCAAGGAAACTGCGCACCAGCATTTCGCTCGCGACTATCTCATCGCGCGAAAGTGCCGCTTCTTTGATGTCACCAACTGCTCGCGACCTTCCCCGCACGCGACGGCTCAGCGCGCGCAAAGCTTCTTCCTCGGCCTGCTCGCGGACATGTCGTGCAGCAGCGCTCACGGCGAGCGCAGCCGCTCCGCGCGCTTTGGGAATCGAAGTCGGCAAGTTGCATTTCCCAGTGGCGAGGATCTGTTTGGTGCCCTCGATCACGTAAGTGTGGTTTGGCAGCGCACCATGGGAACATTCCACAAAATATGTCGGGATTCGTGTGCCACTTTCATGGAGAAAACCGAGCGCGTGCGGCACCGTTCCGTCACCTTCGAGTGAATCGGTGTATGCATCTGCGTGATCGAGGCGAGTCCAATCGTTCACGCCCACCTTCGTTATCTGATTGAAGCCAGCGATGTAAGACATGCGCGATCCGTCGACGACATTGGCGAGTCCTTCGTGACTGGCGCGCGCTACGTCGAGGATCTTTTGGGGCACGCCCCAGGTGGACCATTGCGCTGCGTCATACATGCGCTCCATCCCATTCATCGCAAGCGGTGAGGGGAGCATCTGCATCGAGCCTGGGAAACCGTTGAGTATGTCGCACAGCTCGCGAAGACTGTGCGTCAGATCGACGATCGCCAGTTTACGAATCGTATCATAGGCACCAGTAATCACCTGCGGGATTGCGAACGATCCGTGATTCGGTGTGCCGAGCATGATGAGCCGGCCTTTTTTTCCCCAACGCTGCGCATGTCGCAGGATATATGTGCGCGAGACTAGCCCGCCCATCGAGTGGGCCACGAGATTCACGTCGGCGTCGGGTCCGAACCAGCGGTCGATCTGCTGGCGCAAGCTATCGGCGATCTGGGCCAGATCTTGTCGCCAGTCGTACCAGAACGCTTGCACGTTCCACCCGTCTGCAGCGAGGCCGAGGAGTTGTTCGGAATACCATTTTTTTAGGATACCGGTGGCGCGGACATCAAATTGCGATTCGAACTTCCCCGTCATGCGCAACCAACCGACTGCGCCGATCGCGACGCGCGGGAAATTGAGCCAGATGAATTGACTGTTCTGATTCGTGGGAAAAACGGTCAGTTCCCCCCCCATGATCCCGTGAAGGACTACGACGTTGCCTTTCGCTAACGCTCGCCGTCGCACGCCAAGAGCGAGACTGCGCAATCGCTGAAGCCGTTCGGCGCCAAAATAAATTTCGAGCAATCGCTCCTCGTCCGCGCTGGGCCGACGCAAAATTTGCGAAAGCTCGTCCGTGTTGGCGGACTCTAATTGCGCGAGAAAAGCCCGTTCGTCGATCATCGGGGAAAATCCCTGCCAGACTAGAAGGCGGGCAATGGAGAGTCAATGCGCTAATGGGCACCCGACCAGCTATTGCCACGGTTCGATAGCGCCAGTTTATCATTAATATCGCGCTTCTTTGGCAAAGGAAGGCGAGCGGATTAGATGGAATCATTCCGCCTTTAGACGTCGAATGATTCGGCACAATTCCTACCGCTTCTGTGACCTTTTGCCATTTTGCGGCAGTTTTGCAACCGGTTCGAACGCGGCAACAGGCGGGAGAGCGTCAACTTAGCGGCTTGCTTCCCAGCGTCCGGGGCTCCCTGCGTCCCGCGTCTGTGCGGTTGAGCCCCAACGGCCATCGGTTAACTCGCGTTGATCAGCCGACAGGTAAGCGGAATACGAGCCAACGGCTAGCTGTTTTGGTTCACTAACACTCTCGCCTTCGAGAGTTACTTGCCGCGTCGCAGCTATGTAAAACCCGGCTACTTCCTCTGTGCCCACTAGCTCATTGCGCAGCGTCCAACTGCCGTATGCGAGAAATGGCATCGTTGGGGAGGGTGGTTGCGATAGAGTCTCTGCGATCGCACCGTTGCTCGATGTGAGTTCGATGAATCCCCTCGCGACCAGTTTGTCCAATTGTTGACGGAACTTGTATTTGAGGTCGCCGACGTCCCTATAAGTGGTGGGGAAATGTCCCAGTGCAGCCAGCTTCTTCTTGAACGCCCAAAGACTCACGAAGTCGCTTTCGTTGGCGCTTGCGGTGCTGACCTGTGTGTCCTTGAAGTAGGTGAAAATGAACGGCTTGTTGGTTTCCTTGAACTGTCCAAAAGCTGTCTCGAATTCTTCCTCCGTGTATTTGCCTACCTTGGTATTGAACAGCATCACAAAGATGTCGCTCTATCGAACGGCTTTGTTGTATTCGTCCTGTAGCCTGGTCTGCGAAATTGCGTCAAAAAAATCTTCCCAGATGACGAGTTCGAGGTATACACCCTGGCGAATCCAGTCGTTGTTCTGGCGGCTGACGAAGCTCTCGAACTCCTGCCGGTCTTCCTTCAATTCAGAGGAAGAAGCTAGAAATATCTTCTTGGTCTTCATCGATGCAGTTCAAAGTCAAGGAGTCAAGAGGTCATGTCTTCATTGCTGTGCTCGGCCTTCTATCTTTTTAAGACATTTGAAAGGTTGCGGCCGCCCTTCGGCGCCGAAATAAATTTCCAGCAATCACTCTTCATCGGCGGTGGGTCGCCGCAAAATTTGCGAAAGCTCGTCCGTGTTGGCGGACTCCAATTGCGCGAGAAACGCCCGTTCGTTGATCATCGAGGCAGCTTCGTCATGAGCGTCGCCATGATTTTAGGGAGAGGGCTAGCGACCGGTCTCCCGGCGCCCGTTGCTCTTTTCCTCGGGGAAAAAGTACTTCCAGACCGGTTCGTAGGCGTCACCGGCTTTGCTTTCAGGATGCCCGTTCCGCACAGTTTCCAGTGTAAACAAAGAGCCATCGTCGCCGACATCGAGTGCGCTTGCTACGCTGGCAATATCTATCAGCCATGCAGGCGCAGGTTTTTCTTGGAAGTTTTCGGACGCGGTATGCTCGGGTCGATAGACCGGACTAACGTCGATGAGGCGCATGCTGTCGAACACATTCCAAGTTCCGCCTGATAAAATCAGCAATCGTTGGCCATCCGGACTGAACTGTGGAATTCCGATCGACCCATGGAAGACATGTCAATCCCTGGAAAAGGCACGAGGCCCCACCAGCGTGATCGAAACTGGCTGTCCCGCTCCGATTTGTTGGACTTGTTCTCTCCTGGCATAGATCGGTCGCGTGGTACGCGTCCGCGTTTGAGCAGATCTGATCGGTTTTCTGCCGGGCGTTCAAGCAAATCCGACAGCGCGGTTGCGGCCCCGCCGGCATCAGTGATTCAACGGCACCCAGCCGCGGCTGATGTAATCGCCGAGCGTAAGAGAAATCAAGATCAACAACCAGATCACCCCAGCCACCGCTGCAAGATGCAGAATGCGGCTGCTGCCTTTGATGTGCATGAAAAAAAGGGCAATCACAATCGCTTTGGCGATGGAGACAGCCAACGCCACGATCAGGTTAAATGGGCCAAGATTGATGTATGCAATCGACCACGTCACCGCCAGCAGCATCAGCAATGCGATGCACGTGCGCACGTAAACGTTCGGTTGAACAACTTCTTCCATCAGCGGTGCCCGACCAGATACAAAAGCGGAAACAAAAATACCCAGACGATATCGACAAAATGCCAATACAGGCCGGCGATCTCGACAGCGTTGTGATTACCGTGAGCAAATTTGCCAAGCCAGGCAAGCAGGGCCAAGACGAGCATGATCGCAATGCCGACGGTGACATGGATCGCGTGCAGCCCCGTCATTGCAAAATAAATCCAGTAGAAAAGCTCGGCGTTACCAGGGTCGGTGCCTTCCCATTTAAAACCCATACGCGGGACGAGATGATCGACGTAGTCTTTGTGATACTCGACCGCCTTAAGCGACATGAACACGCAGCCGAGCAACGCCGTGCCAGCAAGCAGCCCGACCAGCGCGCGGCGCTGGTCCAGTTTCGCCGCGCGGACGGCAAACGCCATAAGCAAACTGCTGATCAAAAGCACGGCAGTGTTGGTGCCGCCGATCAGCACGTCGAGTTTGCGGCTCGCTGCGACAAACACGTGTCCGTATGTAAATCGATAGATCGTGTAGCCGAGAAAGAGTCCGCCGAAAAACAGCACCTCGGTCGCAAGGAAAATCCACATTCCGAGCTTTGCCGCATCGCGCTGCTGCTCGATGTCGTCGAATTGCTCACCGACGAACGGTTCAGATGCTGGCGAGATTGAGATCGACATCTTTTTCGGCTGAATACATGTAGGGCGGCGCGGTTACGATCGGGGTCTCTTTGAAATTGTGTTTTGGCGGCGGCGAGGTCGTTTGCCATTCCAGACCGGTGGCGCGCCAGGGATTTGGACCCGCCACGCGGCCATGGCGCCATGCCCAAATGAAATAAATCAGCGGCATCAAATAGCCAATTCCGAGAATTGAAGCGCCGGCAGTTGAGAGCACATGAAAGATTTGGAACTCCGGCGGATAAACATGGTAGCGGCGCGGTTGTCCCAGATAACCCAAAATGAATTGCGGAAAAAAGGTCAGATTGAATCCGATGAATGTGATCATGGCGGCGAGTTTACCGGCAAATTCCGGATACAAGCGGCCGGAAATCTTCGGCCACCAATAGTGAAGGCCGCCCATGAACGCCATCACCATTCCGCCAACCATGATGTAATGAAAATGAGCGATGACGAAGTAAGTGTCGTGCACGTGAACATCGACGGCGAGCGCGGCGAGAAATAATCCGGTCAACCCGCCGATGGTGAACAGCCCGATAAAACCAAGGGCGTAAAGCATCGGGGTCGCAAAATGGATCGCGCCTTTGCGCAATGTTGCGGTCCAATTGAAAACTTTGATGCCGGACGGAACAGCGACCAGAAAACTCAGGATCGAGAAAATCATTCCTGCGTAAACCGATTGGCTGGAAACAAACATGTGATGCCCCCAGACGAGGAAACCGAGAATGGCGATGGCCATGCTTGCGCATCCGACCCAGGCATAGCCAAAAATCCTTTTGCGCGAAAAACACGTGATCAACTCGCTGATCACGCCCATTCCCGGCAGGATCATGATGTAAACAGCCGGATGCGAATAGAACCAAAAGAGATGTTGAAACAGAACGGGGTCGCCGCCCAGCTTCGGATCGAAAATACCGACGCCCCAGAAGCGTTCCACGGAGATAAGCGCAAGAGTAATGGCGAGCACCGGCGTGGCCAGCACCATGATCAAACTGGTCGCGTAAAGTGACCAGACAAACAGCGGCAACCGAAACCAGGTCAGGCCCGGCGCGCGCATCTTGTGGGTTGTCACCATGAAATTCATGCCGGTGACGATGGTGGAAAAGCCGGCGACAAAAACGCCGGCAGCCATCGAGATCACATGCGAATTCGCGTAGGTGGTGCTGTAAGGCGTGTAAAACGTCCACCCGGTATCCACTCCGCCGTGAATCAGCGACCAAAGCGCCAGCGCGCCGCCGGCCACAAAAATATACCAGCTCATCAAGTTGAGCCTAGGAAACGCAACATCGCGCGCGCCGATCATCATCGGCAGGACAAAATTCCCGAGCACAGTGGGGATGGATGGAATGAGAAAGAACCAGACCATCAGCACGCCGTGAATGGTGAAAAGCTTGTTGTAAGTCTCCGACGTGACGAGTTTGGGCTGAGGCGTGAGTAACTCGATTCGCATCAGCGCTGCCGCCACGCTGGCGATGAGAAAGAAGATCAGAATCGTGCCGAGATAAAGAAGACCGATTCGTTTATGATCGGTCGTGAGCAACCAGGAGCGCACAGTGTGCTCGCTGAGATAATTGTCGCGAGCGAACTCGCCCCTCGTCTTGATGTCGATCTCTGTCGCGTCCCTTATCATGCCAACCAATCCCTGAGTTGGTGATCTCCCAACCCCTCACTTTCACTCTCTCTTCTTTGAGAACGGGAGAGGCGATTACACGGAGTTGTAGTTAGGTCGCGCGCTACTCTCGAAGCTTGAAAACGAGCAGCGCTTCGAACTGAATCGGCGAGACGAGGTGCACGCGTGAATGGGCCCCGCGAGGTGTAATGAAATCCGCCTCTCCCCGGTTGCGGGGAGAGGATTGAGGTGAGGAGCTGAAGACGCCGAACGGAAAATAAATTTTCTTCTCGCGACCAACTGGCGCGGACAGACTTGGCTTTCTGTGAGCCGCGCTCGTTACCTGCGAAAGCACGCGACCAAATGGGAGCGCGTACTTTGGCGAGACCTACGGAACCGGAATTTCGCAGGATATAAATTCCGCCGACAGCATCCGTTGGGTCCATATATACTCGATTTCTATTGTTCCGCTGCAAAGCTGACCATTGAACTCGATGGCGGCGGACACAACTATCGCAGCGGTCAACGGCGTGATCAGACGCGAGATGAGTTTTTCGCGCGCCAAGGAATTGAAGTACTCCGATTTTGGAATCATCAAGTTCGCGAAGAACTCGACAGTGTTCTGCGAGCAATTTGGTTAGCGCTAGAGAAACGCGCTGAGAACAATCCCTCACCTTAATCCTCTCCCTTTGGGAAAGGGACGGGCGATCCTCGCGACGCACGAGGGAAACGCGGCGCTGCAGCTGATGCGTAACCAGCATTTGCGAGGCCCTAGACTCTTGCCGAAGGCGCAAGATTTGGAGCAGCCAGCAGTGCGGGGAATAATTGACTGCACTGCGCGAGCGCCCCTTCCGCGTCTCCCCGCTTGTGGGGAGAGGATTGAGGTGAGGGGTCTCCATTAAACTGTTCATGGCGATGGCGGTGGTTGGTTTCCGATTGCTTTCAAATAGGCAATGAGCTCCATGATTTCTTCCTCGCTCAGATGTCCTGCGAAACTTGGCATGATGTTTTGGTAACCGGCCGAGATTTGTTTGCCCGGCTGCAAAATCGAATCGCGCAGATATTCAGAAAGCGGAACCGGCTTTCGATAGAGACCTTGGAGAAGGGGCGCGTGGAATTGCGAATTGGGCGCGTGACAACCGCTGCATCCGCGGTCGTGAAATAGCCTTTGTCCCGCCAGCACGATGGATTCAGTCGGTTCTCCCGATTTCAGCCACTCCTCATAGGCGCGCGGTTCCATCACCACGACCCGGCCAATCATGCTGGAATGCTGAGTCCCGCAATATTGCGCACAGAAAATATGGTATTCGCCGGTGCGCGTCGCCTTAAACCATTCGCCAGTGTACCTTCCGGGTATTACGTCCTGTTTCACGCGAAACGCCGGGACAAAAAAACTGTGGATCACGTCCTGTGAAGTCATGGTTAGCGCAACGGTGCGGTTGACCGGCACATGCAACTCGTTGATTTCGCGCTTCCCTTCCGCGTGCTGGATTTTCCACATCCATTGTTTGCCAACCACCTGCACGTCAATCGCATTAGACGGTCTTCGTTCGATTCGGAAATAGACCACCGCGCCCCATGCGAAGAGTCCAAGCGAAAGGATCACCGCTCCAAGGGTCCAGCCGCTCTCAACCCAAAAAGAACCGGAGGTTGGATTGGAACGATTGGCGGACGAGCCGCGGCGGTATTTAACCGAGAAAAAAATAATCGGCAGAAAAATGACGGCCATGAAAAAAAGCGAGATCAGCGTGAGCGCGAAGAACAAAGCGTCCACTTCGTGCGAACTGGTGGAAGCCTGCGGCGGAAAAAGACGAAATTGGTCCATGCCGACCTAGGGGTAGGGACGGACCGCCGGGCCCTCCGCCGCGGAATCCTTAGCGAGAATCAATCGGCACGCCCGGCGGTCGCGCCCTACCATCCATATAACAAAGGCAATCACCGCCAGCACGGTTGCAATTCCCGCAACGCGCAAGATCGACAGGATCAGTGCGCCGTATTTTCCGGTGATCGGATTGTAATGATAACAAAGCAGCAAAAACTGCGACACCGTGGATGACGATTGCCCTTTCTCCGCCGCAACCAGCGCCGGGCCCACTTCCTTCGCATCGAAGTTTACTCCGAAGATATAACGCGAGATTTTTCCCTCGGGAGTGAGAACCACCAGACCGCTGGGATGCGCATACTGGTGGGTCTCGGGATCATAGAGATATCGATAGCCGACCTCATCGGCAAGCTGCGCTATAGAATGTTGCTCGCCGACTAGGCAATGCCAGCCGCCTGCTGCCCCTGGACGTCCGTATTGGCGCAAATATTCCAGCTTCTTTGCGGTCGCCGTTTTTGTGTTCTCTGCGGGGTCAATACTCACATCAATGATCTGAAAAGCAGAACCGACGCTGGCGGGCAGCTCTTGCAGCGCCTTGATCAAGCCATCATTGATTAGCGAGCAGAGCATGGGACACCGGTAATAGCCGATAACCAGAATGATGGGTTGTTTTCCAAAATGATCGCCCAGCCGGAAAGGCCGATCTGTTTCATCGCGAAATACGAGTTCAGGAGAGATCTGAGTGCCGACATGCTGTTGGAAGGTCACCCGGCTAAGATCTCCCGGTGTGAGCGCGCAGGTTTGCCTCGCGAGAGTGACAACGATGGTAAAGAAGAGAATAACGATTTTCATTGCTCGTTAGGCATTTTGAGGCGAGGAGGCGTGGCGGTTTCGGCGGGTCGCGCCTGCATCAAACTGAGGGGCGTTTGACCTGCGCCGACGTCGGGCAGACCGCGTTGAAGCAGCAGTTGGATCGCGCGATCGACGGGGACGCGCGCGATTCCCGATGCTCGGGAATTGAGATCGGACTCCTCCGCCGCCCGCAGCTCCGCCAGGCTGGCTCCCGGCCTTACCAGAAGTCTTGGTGGTGGAAATTCCAGCACCCGCGTCACGGGAATGTTCGGCTGGCCGGCAGTCACGGCCGGCTCGTGCGCTTTGAAGTACCGCATCATTCCTGTCACCACGATGAAAATCACCACGCACGACAGCGCCAAGAAAAACGCGATGATAAATAACGACGGGACATCCACGTCTTTCCGCTCGTGATCGTGACTATCGGCGCTCGTGTTCATGCCGGCACGGCAACTGCGAACCGCGGGTCATTCAGCGGCAGGGCTGGTCGTCTCTCCAGGTTTTTCAAAAATGCAGCTGACCAAATTCCACCAATGCCGAGGAACGCGATAATTGCCCACCAAGTGACATAAATATGTTCCGGATGCAGACTGGGCGTGATCGTCCACCAGACATCAACGATGTGCGCGATAAAAATGCACCCTGCGACACTGGCCAGAACCTGGTATCGTCTTTTGACAGGACGCATCAGCAGCAAAAAAAATGGGATGAAGAAGTTAAAGAAAAATAGAAATACGCAGACCCAGCGCCAGCCGTCCGTGACGCGATTGAGGTACCACGAAATCTCGTGCGGCAAATTTCCCGACCACGTAATCAGCAACTGTCCGAATTCCAGATAGGCCCAGAGCATGGTGAATGCGAGAAGCAGGTTCCCGATCTTATGAAAGGTCTCCTCCTTCGAGATAATCGGTCCGAGTTGTCTGGAGTCCGCTGCGACCGAGAGGAGCAAAATCACGAATGCCAGGGCGCCCAACATCTGGCCGATGCAGATCATGACGGCGAACATGGTCGAATACCAATCCTTCTCCAGTGACATCAGCCAGTCCATGGCGGCAAAGGTCATTGTTATCGGATAGATGACCAACCCCGGGCCGCTAAGAGTCCGCATTTTACGCGTCGGCTCCACGGAGACGGTCGCGTCTTGCTCGGCCGACCATTTCAAAAGGAGCCGCGCCATGAGGATCCAGATCGCGAACACCACTGCGCTTCGGATGATGTAGCCGGGAGTATTCAGGTAATATAGCCTGCTGCGCAGAATTTTGTCCGCCGCGACGATGGAAGGATTTTTCCACGGGTAGAGTTCTGGCAGTCCGAAAAAGACCGGCACAAACAGGACCGCCAATAAAGGCAAATTACCCACGGCCGATTCAAGAAAACGTCGGACGCTGTAGCCCCAGTAGCCGCTGGTGAGATGATGGGTCATCAGCAATGCGAGCGCGCCGAGCGAAAGCCCGAGGAAAAAGAAGTGACCGAAGAGATACGCAACAAAGAAGTCGCCGGGCGCGAGAATCCAACCCACAATGCATCCGGCCAGCCCGAGCACGCCTACGGCTAACGAAATAACTTTTGCGCGAGCAGCCCAGCCATTGACGATGGAGCTCATTGCTTGTTCTCCAGTTTCTGCTGCTCGCCGGGAGTGAGCTCAGACCCTTTGATGTCATGGCTGAGTTGCAAGGCGCGGATGTAAGCGGCGATGGCCCAACGGTCCTCCGGCTCGACCCGCGTTGCGTACGGATACATCACTCCATAACCTTTTGTGATTACATCGAAGAAATGACCGATGGGCGCGTTGCGAAGGCGATCGACATGAAATGACGGCGGTTGCGGAAATCCGCGTTGGACCACCATGCCGTTCCCGCTGCCGGTGCGATCGTGGCACTCGGCGCAAATGGCGTTGAAGCGTTCCTGGCCGCGGGCCAGCAGTTCCGGCGTCAACTTCACCGGCAGCTGCGTGATGTAAGTCCCGTTCGTTAGGCCAGTGTAAAACGCAGCATTCTCACGAGCGCCCCCGCGCTCGACCGTGTGCGGCGGAATGGGACGGGCATTGGCTTGATTAGAGAAAAAGTCGCTTTCAGAAAGGGGCTTCGCCTTTGGCTGGTTCTCCATGTCAGGCCGGCAAGCGGCGAACGTTAGCACGAGCCCGAATAAAATGACCAAGCGCGTCCTCATTCCGGCACCTCCATGATGGAAATGGGATTCAGCCGCTGCAAAAAGGCGCGCGTCGCTTCAGGATGAAATTTCGGATCTTTCGTTTCGATGCACAAAAAGAAGCGGTCCTGCGACGCGCGATCGAATTCCGGAATGCTGAAAAGCGGGTGATGCGGACGCGGCAGACCGTTCAAGGCAAACGAGGCAAAGAAAGCGGTGAGCCCCGCGCAGAGGACGGTCAATTCGAATGTAATCGGAATGAATGAGGGCCAGCTATTGATTGGACGACCTCCGATGTTGATCGGGTAACTGATCGCGTTCGCGTACCACTCCATGAAGTACGCGCCGCCGCCCCCGAGAATGCCGCCAATTAAAACCAGCAGCGGAAGACGATTCTTTTTGCCCAGTGCCTCCGGCAATCGTTCCACGGGAAAAGGCGCGTAGCCGTCCATCCTGCGAAAGCCAGCAGCATAGGCTTCCTCTGCTGCATGCATCAGCGCTTCGGGCGTGGAAAACTCCGCCAGCAATCCGTAGGTCTCGCTCATAGGGTGTTTGCCTTTTCCGGCTCGGCGACCAGCTCGCGCGTTTCGGAAATGGAGATCATCGGCACGAACCGGATGAATAGAAATTGCAGTGTGAGAAAGAGACCGACGCTGCCGAACAGCGTCATCCAATCCCATTTGGTGGGATAAAACATCGCCCACATCGCCGGCGGATAATCGCGATGCAAACTGGTGATCACGATCACGAAGCGCTCGATCCACATGCCGGCGTTGATGAAGAGCGCGACGATGAACAGGAGCACCGGGTTGCGCCGGATGCGCGCCGACCAGAGCGCCTGCGGCACGAGCACATTGCAAAGCATTAGGGTCCAGAACACCCAGCCGTACGGGCCGAAGGCGCGGTTGATCATCATATAGATTTCAAAAATGTCGCCGCTGTACCAGGCCATCAGCGCTTCGATGAAATAGCCGTAGGCAACAATCATCCCGGTCACCAACATGATGTTGGCCATGTTGTTCAGGTAACGATCTGTGATCAGATGCTCCAAGTGATAGATCTTGCGCACTGGAATGACGATGTTCAGCGACATCGCGAACCCGGAATAGATCGCGCCGGCCACAAAGTACGGCGGGAAAATTGTCGAATGCCAGCCGGGAACAATCGCCACGGAAAAATCGAAACTGACCACGCTATGCACCGAGAGCACGAGCGGCGTCGCTAGCCCGGCCAGCAGCAAGTAGGCGATCTGGTGCCGCTGCCAGTGCGCCGCGGAATTGCGCCAGCCTAACGCGAAGAACGCATACATTTTTTTTTGCCAGAGTTTTTTGGCGCGATCGCGGACGGTCGCCAGATCGGGAACCAGGCCGAGGTACCAAAACAACAATGAGATCATGAAATAAGTGCCGACGGCAAAAACGTCCCACACCAGCGGACTGCGGAACTGCGGCCACACCCGCATCGTATCGGGGTACGGAAAGAGCCAGTAAAAAACCCATGGCCGGCCGAGGTGGAGCAACGGCATCAGACCCGCGCAACACACGGCAAACAGAGTCATCGCTTCCGTGAAGCGGTTGATCGCAGTGCGCCACGGCTGGAAAAGCAAAAGTAAAATCGCCGAGATGAATGTTCCCGCGTGAGCGATTCCCACCCACCAGACGAAGTTCACGATGGCGAACCCCCATGCGACCGGAATGTTGATGCCCCAGATGCCAACAACTTTAAAGAAAAGCCAGGTGACGGCTACCAAAAACATCATAAGCAATAAAAACGCGATGATGAAACCAACCCACCAGGGGCCCGGCGCCCGCTTCAGTGGAATGTCGGCAATTGTTTTATTAACGCTCTCGTAAGTCTGCCCCGGCGCGAGCAGGTTCGTGGGGTAACCAAGCGGCGAGGTGGAAGGTGAAAAGTTAGAAGTGAGAGGTGATTGGTCGGGCGCGTTCATACTTCTCACGTCCCACTAATCGCTTCTCACAAGCTGCGCATTCACATTGCGCAACTTAGCGAAATAACTCGTGCGCGGTTGCGTGTTGAGTTCGCCTAGCATCCAGTAGTTCAGCGGCGAGCGTTTCAACCGCATCAGCCGGCTCCGCGGATCGTTCACGTCCCCGAAAGTAATCGCTTCTACGGGGCAAACCTGCGCGCATGCTGGCACAATTTCGCCGTCGCGGATTTTGCGCTGCTCCAGTTCGGCCATGATCCGGGCTGCGTTGATGCGCTGGATGCAGTAGGTGCATTTTTCCATCACGCCTCTCGATCGCACCGTCACGTCCGGATTTTTTACCAGCTTTTCGCTCGGCCTCAGGTTGCTGTTGTATTCGAGAAAATTGAAACGTCGAACTTTGTACGGGCAGTTGTTCGAGCAGTAACGCGTGCCCACGCAACGATTGTAAATCTGCAGGTTCAATCCCTCGTTGTCGTGGACCGTAGCGCCGACCGGACAAACCAATTCGCACGGCGCGTTCTCGCAATGCATGCACGGGACCGGCTGATGCTTGATCTTCGGATTTTCCGACGCGCCGGAGTAAAACGTGCTCACGCGGATCCAGTGCATCTCGCGATGGACGCCGACCTGCTGTTTGCCTACGACTGGAATATTATTTTCCGCCTGACAGGCGATGGTGCAGGCATGGCAACCGATGCACACATTAAGATCCACCACCATGCCCCATTTGTAGCCTTTGTACGGATATTCCTCCGGATGATACAGCGTGTAGTCTAGTGGAGGAAGCTCCTCGGGCTTCTGCGCGTAATGCGGATCGGCGAGAAATCCAGAGAGTGTGCCGTCATGCAGAATGCCTCGGCCTTGGACGTCGTGATAATGTTGCGTGCTGACGAGCCAGTGCTGGTCACCGGTCTTGCGAATCGTTAGCCCGTCGCCAAACCAGAATGCGCCGGACGTACGCAGCACGTAGGCGTTGAAGCCGATACCACGCCCGACGCGGCCAACGACTTTGCGGCCGTATCCCAGTGGAAGCGTCACGGAATTTTTCGCCTGGCCGGGCTGAATCCAGACCGGCGCGCGCAGTTTGCGGCCGTGAAATGTCAGTTCGACAACGTCGCCGTTCTCCAAGTCTGCGCTTTTTGCCAGTTGCGGGCTAATGAGCGCGGCATTGTCCCAGGTCAGGGCCGAAAATCGGCGCGGCAACTCCTGGAGCCAACCGTTGTTTGCATAGCGGCCGTCGCGTACGCTGACATCCGGACGAAAAAGAATTTCCAGTTGGGAACCCCTCACCTCAGTCCTCTCCCCTTCACGAAGGGGAGAGGCGGAAGCAGAGGGCTCCAACGTCGGCGGTTCCAGTTCCGTCACCAATCCATCGCTTAAGGCCTGCCGCCATTTTGCTTCGAAGTCCGGCGCGGGTTGCTGGCCTCTCCAATGGCTGCGAACGATTTCGTACGCAGGCCGTGGCGACCGTTCCGTCACGGCCTCGAGAATTTCATGCGCGGAAACTCCCGCATACATCGGCTCGATCAGCGGCTGCACGATTGCGATCGTGCCGTCGAAAGAGCGCGTATCGCTCCACGATTCCAGAAAATGCGCAGCGGGAACATGCCAGTGCGAGTGGCGTGACGTTTCGTTGAAGTGCACGCTGTGATGGACCCGCAGCTTCACTTTGTCGAATGCCTCGGCAAAATTGAAGTCCGCCGGCGCGTCGTACCGCGGATTGCCGCCGAAGACGATCAGCAACTCGACCGCGCCGCCACGCATTTCCTCCACCAGTTCGCGGAGCGCAATCCTGTTTCCGGGTAAGGATAAATCCGGCGCCAGCGAGACTATCTGGCCAATGTTCCCGAGCGCGGCGTTCATTTGCGCTACCAGCGCGTGCAATTCGGGTGGCTGCGTTTCGCCCACGATCAAAACACTTTGGCTGCGATTTGGCTGGAGATCCTGCACCACCGCTGCGATCCAGTCTTCGTTTTCGACATTTGCCTGAGGCGCTCCACCCAGGCCGAGGTCAGCGGCGATTCTTTGCGCCAATGGCAAAATATCCCGGGCAGCGACGGCGATGCGATGATCGGCATT
Source organism: Verrucomicrobiota bacterium (assembly GCA_003219335.1). Lineage (GTDB taxonomy): Bacteria > Verrucomicrobiota > Verrucomicrobiia > Chthoniobacterales > UBA10450 > Udaeobacter. The sequence continues at coordinate 17,804 of QHOF01000081.1, forward strand.
TGATCCCGTGATGGTGGGAGTCGGTTCGGCGGCGTAAAAGCGGTTCATGTTGGCGCCGTCCGGTTCAATCACGCGCCGGGCATTTGCGAAATCGCGCGCGTAACGCAAAGCGTACGGATGCGCGTAAAGAAAATCGGAATCGAATGCGACGACGACTTTCGCCTTGGAAAAATCGCAGATCACCTCGCCGTCGCCGATGTTGTCGCGATTGAGCGGATCCCAGATACACCAGCGCGCCGCGGGAAAGCTTTGCAAGACGCGAGCCAGTTGCGCCAGCAAAGTAGGCGAGCTGATTGGTTCGGTAAGAATGCGAAACGCAGTGCCGCCATTCGATCGCAACGGTTCGATTGCCAGATTCAGCGCATCCCAAAAATCACCGGCCGTCTTGATCGCGCCGCCGGTGGTGACCGTTTGGGCGCGGTCCGCATCGTAAAGATCGAGAACATCGGCCTGCGCCCAGACTGTGGTCGCGCCGAGGCTCGCCGGATGCGTAGGATTCCCTTCCACTTTTGTTGGGCGTCCTTCGTAACCGGTCACCAGCAATCCCTGCCCAAATCCGCCATACTGCGTCGCAGTCGCAAATCGCAGCGGCTTGCCCGGAATCACGATCTCGGGTTGTTCGACGTAGGGAACAATTCTTTCCAACGGCTGTTTGGTGCAGGAATTGAATCCGGCAAGGGCCAGCGTCGCGCCGGCTAGCCGCAGGAATTCGCGGCGGCTCAAGTCTTCCGGCCACTCGCTGGCGCCGGGAGCAAATTCGTCGGACGAATGGGCCATACGAGTCGGATGGGACGGATGGCTCATCGGTGGCATGTGCTGCAATTGGTGAGGTGTCCGGTGGTATCCACGTGATATTGGGAAACGAGGTTTTGACCTTGTTCCAGTTGATTCGACGGCGATTGCCACGCCATATCGAAGACTTTGTCGCGCGGCCGGATGAACTTTTGCGGGTTCTCATGACAATCCAGGCACCACCGCATGTAGAGCGTCTGCGCTTTGCGCGTCAGCGGCATCTGATCGATCCGCCCGTGGCAATTCGAGCAGCCGATTCCCTTGGCCACGTGCATGCTGTGATTGAAATAGACGTATCCGGCCAAATCATTTACCCGCACCCATTTTAGCGGCTTGCCAGTGGCCATGCTTTCCCGGAGCGAAGCGAGCACCGGTGCGTCCGTCCAGATTTGCGAATGACAAGTCATGCAGGTTTCAGTGGGCGGGATGCCGGCAAACGACGATTTCTCCACCGAGGTGTGGCAGTAACGGCAATCGATCCCGTCGTCGGTGACATGATGTTTGTGGCTAAAAGGGATCGGTTGTTGCAACGGAACATCGACCTCCGTGGTGTAGGGAGACCAGTAAATAGTCGAAGTCGCCCAACCGGCTCCACAGATCAGAACAACCAAGCCCAGAATAGTGACGCGCGCATGCACATTCGCGCTTTTCGGGAAAAGCTGAGCCATGATGAGCTGCGTTTCGTCTTCGTGTTCGCAGAAAGGAATCGCGAATGCAAGCAGACAAGGACGCCTGCAATACCTTATGCGATAATCCTCAGCGCCAGGCTCCGTTCAACGCGCTAATTTCAATACTTGGCTAGCTGTTTGCAGCTCCCGCGAAGTAGCGTAAGGCGCGTAAACTTGGCAGAAAAAAATAAGCGCCGCCGCGTACGGTGACAAATTGCCGCAAACCGGAGACGCGACGCCGTAAACTGGCGTCCTTCGGCATGGTGAAAGCGCTGGTATCCGGGCAGCCCGGTATCGACTCGCGATTGCCCAGCAGCGGGTCGCTTTCTCCGGTTAAGCCGGAGAATTTCGTGTTCATAATCCAGGCGTTTTGCAGGAACTCGAATTGCCGTGAGATGTTAGCGTTGAGACAGATGAAATGTAATCCTCGCGGCGACTCGTTAGGCGGCGCCTGCTGCAGCGCTTCTTCGGGCGATAGCTCGGAACCGTACTCCCGGCCGCGCCGGAGAATGCGATGAAAACGAACCGATGAAGTTAGATCGTCGTAGAAGCCCTTCGGCCCGAAGCCCAACATGATAATGAGTTTTCTCAACGCGCCGAGGCATTGCTCAGGGAAATCGCTGTTGCGGGGATTCGCGCGCCGAATATGCGCGCCGAAGGGGCAGCGCGCGCCCACCGGATCGCTTTCATAAGTAAATTGATTTTGCTGCGCTGATTTTGGATCTATGCCGGAAATCGATTCATCTTGGATCGGGACCAGAGGAGCACCCTCTTGGGTGCGGCCAACCATTTTCGCGCCCAGTTGGGCGGCCTCCGGGAGATTTCCACCGGTTTGCTGATAAAGGAACTGCCAAAAGTTTCGGACGTCTTGTTCCAATTGCCGCATCACGAGATAGGTGCCGTTGCGCCCCAGGTCTTTTTTGCCAGGGGCATCCTCAGCGGACAGCAGTCCCTCGCTGGCGGCGTCGGGTTCCAGCAAAGGCCAATCGGTGAATTTTCCGTATTCGTTGCGATAGCCGAGCAGGAACTCACCCAGGGCGGTGATGTTCGTGTACTGCAACTGCGTAACGGGGGTTTGGCGCTGCTGTTCCCAGTCGATCTGCGGTTGGCTAATGCCATCGGCGAAACCAAATGGTTCATTTCCATCGAGATTGCTGGTCCCGAGCCAAGTCACGTCCTCGAATGCGTCACTCCAACTGCTACCCTTAGTCGTTTGGACAAACGAATCGAACTGGTTCGGTTCGCCAAAGAACATTACCACAGCATGCGGTTCGCTTCCGTAGCTGCCCCAAGCCCAGTTTGACGGAGCATTGTCTCCAACGTCGCCTAACTGCCGCGCACGGCTCTGCTCGGCCATCCCTCCACGAAACTCGTGCGAGAAACCGGCGATGACTGAGTCGGGGATCCCGAGCGCTTCGAGCCCGGGAGCCGTGAAGGCGATGTTCGAGGCCGTCTTCGGTGGCGGCTTCTGCTCAAGCGCGCTCGTTACGGGAGCGGCGCGCAACCATGCTTTCGCCGCAGCCACGTCTTTCACGCGCACCAGCGCATAGGAAGCACTGGTCAGGTGGCCGTAGCCAAAGCGAACCAGGCCCTGCACATCCGCGTAATCCACTTCGCTCATAGCAATGCCACCCATTCGCGGGCCTGCTCGTCAGTCATCGACAATATCTCCAATCCCAGGCGGATGCGCGTGTGTCTCTCCAAGTCAGCGGCGGTCATGCCTGGATAGGCCTTGTACCAGACTTGTGTTGGCAAGGTATGACGGCGGAGGTATTCCTTGTAGTTCCGCTCGTCGATACAACCATCCCGCACCAGCCAATTGGTTCTGGGATAACCAATCCCGTTGCTGAAAGAGGCATTTAACCCGAAGCCGGTTTTGTTGATGAAGTCGTCCATGTAGCTCTCGACGCTACCGTCGTAGTTACTGCAAAAAATCATTCGCTCGGTGCCGGCCACAAATACCCAGCGGGCAAAATGGATTGATCGTATGCGACCCAGACAGCCGGGTCGCGTAAAATGCCGCACGCCGTAGTTGACGGTTTTAAGAACGCCGACGGTCGTCAGTAGTCGCACCAGACCGGGCTTGAGACTGCCCATGGCGCTAAA
>QHOF01000081.1:21407-21886 GCA_003219335.1 Verrucomicrobiota bacterium
GGTTTTACGAATGCTTTTGGTCTACGGTCGGACAGACCTCCGGATCTGTCTTCTCCAAACGGCGAAGCGCGATGATGTAGAATGGCGCTAGCAGTATGAGTAATGGCGATACTATCAAGACCAGTAACGGCATGCCAATCATGTGCAGGACGTTTCTGATCTGCCATCCTATCGGCGTTGGACTTTCGTTCGACAACGTCAACCGCCCCGCTGATTTTTCGGCGTTGACGAAGCTCCGCAGCTTTTCGTGAAGCTCGCGCGGCGGGAGGCCCTGAAAAGCAGCAGCGTTTTGCTCAATGTAATTCTGAAGCGCATCGTAAAGCGCTGCCTCTTCGCGAATCTGGCGCACTGCGCGTCCCCGCCAATTGACGTAAGCAGCAATAGCAGGAGCATGGCGTTGCTTCATCCATGTGAGGAGATCGGTATCGGCGCTAAATCCTTCGCAGCACGAAAAAATTCTGGCGAGGCCTTCGCCAGCG
>QHOF01000436.1 GCA_003219335.1 Verrucomicrobiota bacterium
AAGAAGCCTTCCGTCGAGCAAGTGATGGTAAAGCTCAACGAAGGCGTCTCGGGTGAGGGGAACGCTGTTATCGACCTAAAGAGGCTTCCTGTAGCCGGCATCGATGATGCCGGTCTTCGAAACAGCCGTATAGGTGGCCGGGATCACCGACCCCGGTTACAAAGCATCGATGATGCCGGCCGCCGAAACCCAATCCTGGAGGGGCGAGCTCCCGCGAGTCCTAGTCGCCCGGCGTCGCAGAGCTCCGCCCTCTATCGCAAAGCCATCGGCGCCGAAAAGGCACTGCTGGAGGAGCGTCTCCGCGCGATGCAGTTCGAGTCACCGGGTGTTACCTATGACAGTTACATGAAGAAGCTACAGGAGCGAAAGGGCGTCGTGGAAGAACGAATCATGGGAGAAGAGTTCCGTAGCCCCAGTGTGCAGCTTCGTGTTACTCCATTGGGCGCGGTCGAGTTGTTATCCACGCACGACCAGCTTCTGGGCGGGCCGTCAGGGCAAAGCTACCTTGGCTGCGTGTTCCCGGCCGACACAGCCTATGCCGGCCTGATCACTCAGGAAGCTGCCAAGGTGGGCAGCCGGCTTGCAAAAGAAGGAGTCATCGGGCGGTTCGCCTTGGATTTTGTGGTGGTCCGCTCAAACGGAATATGGGAGCCGTATGCCATCGAAATTAACTTGAGAAAAGGCGGCACCACTCATCCGTTTTTGACTTTACAGTTTCTCACCGACGGCACCTACGATCCGGAGAGCGCGATCTTCACCGCTCCAAATGGGCAGCAAAAGTTCTTTGTCGCCAGCGACCATGTGGAGTCGCCCGCGTATCGCACACTGACTCCGGACGACCTTTTCGACATTGTCGTGCGACACAACCTGCACTTCGATCAAACCCGCCAGATAGGCGTAGTGTTTCATATGATGAGCGCGCTCGGCGAATTGGGAAGAACAGGGCTGACCGCCGTGGGCAATTCACGCGAAGACGCGAAGGCGACCTACGAGCGCGCAGTCGCCGTGCTGAATGAGGAAACGCGCGGGGAGCAGCGTGAAGGGTTGAAGGGGCCGAAAGGTTGAAGGGTGGTCACGGCGGCGACCTACGGCGGGCCAGGGTAGTGCCAGCCACCGCATCGCTGCCTGCTCGCAATACCAGCGTTGCAGGCAGGCGTCATTCGCGGGCTGAACGTTTTCGGAAGGAAATGGAGGGGCGAGCTCTGCGAGCCTTAGGCTTGATGCGGGCCTTCATCGAACACTCGTTAGGCGTCGCAGAGCTCCGCCCTCCATGAGAAGGCTGCCTCGGCCGCCGCGGCGACTACGACGGGTCTGAGCAGCGTTGAAGCATGAAAGGGGCGGAGAACGCCGAACGCCGAACATCCAACGCCCAACGTCGAACGACTCATCGCAACGGCGCGAGTCGCAAGTTGTTTCATTGAGCGTTGGGCGTTGAGCGTTGGATGGTTTTTCTTTTCAGGTGGCGACGCTCCTCGAGAAACCATGTCATCCCGCACAACTTGCGCATCTGTACTCGGCACCGGTGGTGCCGGCCACCGTGAATTTTGCAATCCAGAGTTTTCCAAAGCCGGGATCACCCCCTTCGCGCAGCTACGGCGCGGCAGGTCGATGCCGGCTACAACGCCGCAACGCAAGCGGTGCTGAATCTTGGCGGTTGTTAAACCGCTGCTCCTTTGGCTTTAATATTAGCGTTCATTCGCGCCTGCCTCGCCGTAGCGTGCGAAGGCGGGTCATTCGCGTGCTCACATTCTCGGTTGCGGCGGAGCCGCTCTGGGTAATCTGTGGTTCAAACCTCCACTCAAAAAAATTGTTAAGAAAAAAGAATTGACATTTTTTTACGCGCCTGACTAAAAAGGATGTCCTGCTCTCAAATTATAGTTTTGCACCTCAGGGAATCAGGATTCAAACAAGGACAACCCCAATATGAAAAAGCAAATCAACCCCACCATCAAAGCGCACCTTATTCGGAGCGCATTTTATCTGCTTCTGCTTGTGGCCGTCTGCGCGATTCCATTCGCGCTGGCGTCCCTCAGTCGCGGGACTGCGAAGCAAAGCGTGACCAAGCCGGCGGCCAAGCCAAATGCCGCCGCGAACATGTACCTTTCGCAGACTGGCCAGTCCGCAGACGGAATCTTTCGCGCGCCGGCGCGGCCCAAGATTTCCGTCCCGGCTGCCACCGACATCTCCAAAGCTCCAAGCCTGCCTCGGACATCGCAGATTCCTCTAGCCAACACTGGTGTCATTGCCGCACACGTCATGCATGTTCCGCCAGCGCCGAAAGCGCCGCAGGTAATTCTCTACGATCAGTACGACAACGCTTCACTCAATGCCACTGCGGACGAAACGTTCACCGACTTCACCGGATTTGACTCCGATCTCGCCGATGACTTTGTGGTGCCCG
>QHOF01000437.1 GCA_003219335.1 Verrucomicrobiota bacterium
GCTCGAGCAGCCCGCCGACGACGATACAGAGCACGGCGATCATCTGTTCAAACGGGTGCGCCATGGCGTGGGTGTAAAATGGGTGATCGAAACGCTCCGTTCCCGCGGGCACGCCGTCGCCCGCACCCACGTGAATACATACGGGAACGTTGAGACGCTGCGCCTCGGCGAAGAAGGGATAGAGATCGGGATCATCCAGATTTTTCTTTGATGCCGAAGTGGGGGGCGCGGCCACGGCGACGAACTTCAATTCGTCCACCGCTCGCCGAAGTTCTTTTACGGCCTCGACCGGATCTTGGATCGCCGTGAGCGCGACACCCTTGAGCCTCCGCAGATCGGCTTTGCAATAATTCGCCAGCCAGTTGTTGTACACGCGCGCCACTGCGGATGCCAGATCTTTGTCTTCTACGAAGGGCAGACTCAAGAAGGGAGATGTCCCGAAGAGCACCGCCGTGTCGATCCCTTCAAGGTCCATGTCTTTAAGGCGCTGGACAGGATCCGCCATTCCAGTCGTCGGTTGCGGGAGGCGGTTTCGCGGCGCGCCGACGAAGCTGCAGCCTTTTCCTACCGGCTTTGGAATCAATTTGCCGTCGATCATGGTGAAGTTCACGCCGCGATTGTCTTGAACCGTCTTGGGTGCGCGGGAACGATACGGTTCCTCTAGAACATCCGCCCAGGATATATTTCTTTCCGACACGTGGCCGTCACCATCGATAATCCGCATCGTAATATTCTCCTTCCGGTTCGTCACTCTCTCCGCGCTCTCAGCCATACCAGATCGACTCGGTTCTACTCAAGTGTGGCCGTTCGAACTGTCTTGACAAGTTCCCGGCGACAAGAATAGGTTCGGCTTGAACAAAAAGTGGAGGACCTACTGATGTTACGTGCTGTGCTGACGGCTTTGGGAATGATCCTGGTTTTCGGCCAATCCGGCTTTCCACAAGAAAAGCAGAAACTTTCGGCGAAATTCAAAGATGCTGTTTCATGCAACGAGCTCGCAGGGCCAAACAAGCAAGTCATGGGCAAGGCTGTCGGCGTGGAACAATGCCAGATCATTTCTGAAGAAATCGTATACGACATCAAGGGGCACAAGTTTCGGCGCGTTGAGATCCGTCTGACCGGCACGGTGGAAGGTTGGGCCTCAACAGAAAAAGGCTCCAGAGCGATTTATTTTACCGACGGTCCGGATTTCGTCTTCACCCAATCTGGGCTCACGGGGCCGCGCGCTCGTGGCATCGCGAGATACGAAGCTTCGACCGGCCACGGCATGACGATTCTCTATCCAGAGGACCCGCGCCACTGGAATGGAAAGCTGTACGTGACAGCTCATGGCGCTGGTTCGTATGGCGCAATCGGCACACTCGTTCCACGCGACCCAAACGCTAAGTTCAATCCGCTTCAGAACATCAACCGCTACGTGACTCTCATGATCGATAAGGGCTATGCCGTGGCGCACACGATGAGGGCCTCCGATCGGACGCGAGGCGACGTCACCGTGACTTTGGAGGACGGTACGACGCTGAAGAACAATCTTAGCTCCCACGGGGGTCTTATCAGGTCGTGGACAAACTTGGCGCAAAATCTGATCGCAAAAAGGATCGGCTCGAAACCCAGACGGACTTACTTCTATGGTCACTCTGCCGGAGGATTTCTCGGCAGGCTGATCAACTACCAGCCAGGGGCCAATATGGATGCCGACGGCAAACCGGTTTTTGATGGTTTCTTGTTGGACGATGCCGGTGGCGGGCTCTGGCTGCCGAAGCTCATGGTCGACAATAAGGACGTGTTGTTCACGACGGACCAGGAGCGCCAACGGTTTGCGAAGCAAATCGACATCACGCACGTGCTCTACGCGGGAGAAACCGAGGACTACTTGCAGAACAAACGTGAGAACGCCAGTCTTTTGCGTGAGAAGGGGCTGGGAGTAAAGCACCGGATGTACGAGATCCGTGGCGTCAGTCACTTCGATGCGGGCCAGGTATCGCGGTCCGATTTGGTCTTTCAGAGCCTTGATCTCAGTGGCATATTCGACGCTCTGATTGACCGGCTGGATTCGTGGGTCGATAAAGACATCTCTCCCACGCCGACAAAATCCGATCTCATGGAATTGAACCACGTGAACAAGAACGGGAAGAGTGAAGATTCGGCCGTGGCGCTTCCGGAAGTTGCCTGTCCTCTCGGAGTCTATTACATTTTTCCTCCGCAATTGGATCCAGGCCGGCGCGGTGGGCAGGAGACCGCATTCGCTGCGTTTGATGGAACCAACTTGGAGCCCCTCGATGGCCGGGGCGTGTTCGTCGATATGAACGGCAGCGGCGTGCGTGACAAGCGCGAGACGCTGAGTCAGGCCTGGCAAAGACTTGGACTTTTGAATCCGGGGCAAAAACTAACGCAACCGGCTTACGGCGGTTGTGTAAAGGCCGCAGCTACGAAACTCGTTAAAGAGGGTCTGCTGTCAAATAAAGTTGGGGAATCCTATGTGGAACGGGCGGGAAAAACTCGGCTTCCCGAGCAAGCGCCCACGAATTAGTGAGGAGCTAGTTTGCCCGTTGCTTGACCTCGCCAGGAAACAACTTGGACCCGTAGTCGCGGTTGACTTCGCGAATGAGCGAGTTGTCGTAGAATCGTTTCGGATCCAACCCGCTCGCC
>QHOF01000440.1 GCA_003219335.1 Verrucomicrobiota bacterium
CCGATTGATTTCCCCAAAATTCTTGCGCACGGGTCTCGATAAAGATCAAAGGTGTATGAATTTCGAAAGGGGCGTAAGCAGTGCGTCCCTTGACCGAACCTGCGAAGTGCCTTGATTTGCGCGTTCATTTTTTCACGTTGTCCTAAGCGTCAGATGGGCGGGAACGGCTTCTCAATGACTTGTTGATTATTTATATTCAAATATTTTATATGTCAAGAATTCTTACGACCGTATTTTCAAGAATCTGACCCAGAAGCGAGTTCTTAGATAGGACAGGGAAAATGCAGGCGGTTTTTTGGCGCCGTTATTTATGTTGACGCAACTACGTACAGAATTCGCTTATCTTTGAAGGTATCCACAGCCAGCAAGGATCACCGCAGGCCAGGCAGTTTCCGTCCCCAGAATCGATGTCCACAATCAACGCAGCGGAAAGGAAGGATTGAAATATTGGTTAGAGCCTTTTCCCATAGATTTCTTCGATGGGACCGTCTGACAAGTTTGCTACGACAGGCGGGACAACGTGGTTCGGTGGTCACGCCAAATACCAGTGCTACCCCCAAGATTAGGTTAGCAACCGCTGCTCTTAACTGTTTCAGAATCGTTGTAGCCGAACAATTGCCGGGCTGATGATTCAGCGATCGACGGTTTCATCGGCTGCCCCAGCAAAAAAACCTATGTCCCATCTGCTAACGGCATGCATCATCCCAAAATTAATTCGAGCCGGAGCCATGAGTCAAGACCGCTCCTTTGATGCTTGTTTTATGGATGCTCAGATTACAATCAAGGAGGTATCGAAAAGAAGCCACTAAAAATACTTCTCGCCGGAGCTTTTACTATTGCTGTCGGATCGTTCCCTGCCTGGTTAGCAGCAGCTACTGAAAGCAACGTAAAAGCTGCCACGACCTTCGAGAGGAAGAAGATTGTAAAGAATCGTCCTTACAAAAGAAAAGTTGAGCTTGTTAGAGTAGAGGCGCGCCGCTTACGTTCCGCCTCCCTAGTTGATTATCTTGTCAACTCGTGCCGTTCTCTTACTCGCTCGAAACTTGTCTCTCTGCGTCCGGGTGGTAGATTCGCGAATTAACGTCCAGTGAATTTGGTAGTGACAACGAAAGCACAAACCGGTTATGGGAATCTCACGGAAGAGGCGCGGAACTTCGCCGATGATCACGCCGAAGCAATTACCACACTTTGGACAACGGCGCGGAGTTAGGTATTTGGCCATGGAACTGGCGCATATATATCGCCAGAGATGAGGGAGAGTCAAGGCTCTCGGGGCAACTGCCAGAGTCCATGTCTCTGCTCCCGTGCCTCGCCTTCCAGGCGGGGAAACTCCTTCATGCGTGCAAACGTGCCCATATGCGTGTTGATTCACCAAACAATTCCCCTCTTGACAATGAAAAATGAAATGGATTATGAGTTGGTTCTCGGGCCACTTGCAGCAAAAACATTTCCTTCTCGTACGACAACAAATGTATCTTAACTGTCCCAAAAATCGGACGCGAACGTAGACGAGTCTGCAAAAGATCGTGGTAATGATCCTTTTGTATTTGTAAAGGAGACAGAGAAAATGACCGAGCTTCTTAGTTTAGATGAAGACGTTGAGAGTCACTTTGGGTTTCGAGAGACGCCATTTGGCGTAACGCCGGACCCGCGATTCTTTTATAGCAACCCGGTCTATGTGAAAGCTCTGGCTGCCCTGGTTTATGGGATCAAAGCCAAGAAGGGGTTTATGCTCCTCACGGGGGAAGTGGGGACGGGCAAGACGATCCTCCTACGTAAACTTATGCGCAACCTCGAGGCAAACGTCCAGTTTGTCTTCGTTTCCGCTAGCCATCTTACTTCTCACGCCCTCGTTGAACTTATGGTCCAGGATCTTGGGCTGGCGAGTAAAGAAAAACCCGGATCAGAAATGATCCACGAGGTTCACGGCTACTTACTACAGCAACTCAAAAACGGGCATACGGTCGCCTTACTGATCGATGAAGCGCAAAATCTTAGCGATGCGGCGCTCGAAAGTCTCTGCGATCTCTCAAATTTGGAGACAGATAATGAAAAACTGCTCCAGATTGTGCTGGTGGGACAGCCGGAACTAGAGACTAAATTGAGTAAACCCTCGATGCGACGGATCAAGCAAAGAATCGCTATTCAGCACCGTCTCTGCGCCTTGCAGACGATGGATGAAGTAGAACATTATATTCGTCACCGTCTGCACGTAGCGGGTTACGACGGTCCAGAGATTTTCACTAAAGAAGCCCTCGAAGCTATCTGGCTCTATTCCGCAGGAACGCCCCGGCTAGTCAACATCATTTGCGACAACTCTCTCGCGTTAGCCTGCGAGGCTGCCAACAAAAAGGCTTCCGCCTACATGGTCATGAAGGCGGCCAGCGGATTTCAGTTGGAACGGGGAGCCGAAGTCCCGGAGATCGGAGCCCCGGAGATAGCAGTGGCTCCAACGGCAAGGATCAACCCGAAAACTGAAACAAACGAAACCGAGGTAAAGATGGGCGATCGAGATGAGGCACCAGCCGTCTCTCTTCGCGCGCCTGAGCCGGTGGCGGTCTCCCCGACGGAGGCTAAACCACCCGCCGTCTCTCCAGAATTTTTTGATCACAGGACTCACGCAGCCGCCGAAGCTACGACACCCATGACCAGTCTGGTTTCCGATGATCAAATCACTGCGCGCGGCGAATCGCGGGACACCTTCCAGCGGAAAAAACTTGGAGAGCTGACCGCATTGGTTGGGCGGGT
>QHOF01000441.1 GCA_003219335.1 Verrucomicrobiota bacterium
TGGCAGCCTTCATTTGCTACCTGGTCTTCATCGGGTTCGATTATCCGGGTATCTATACGTCGGTCATCACGTGCTTCGTGGTGGCGCTGTCGACCATCGGTGCCAGCAATCAGAAAGGGATCCTGCGTTTTGGCGGCGCCGCGGTTGGCGGACTGATGGGTCTGATCGCTCTCGTTTATCTGTTTCCGAACATCGAGACTATCGGCGGCTTCTGGTTGGTTTTCGGCGCCGGCACCGCCGTGGCCGCGTGGGTGAATTTCGGCACTCCGCGGATATCCTACGGCGGCTATCAGATCGGTCTCGCTTTCTACAAAGCAGTTCTGCAGGACTTTGGCCCGGCCAGCAGCGCCACTGTCATCCGAGATCGCCTGATCGGCGTATTCTTCGGGCTCCTCGTGTTCGGCGCCGTGGAGCATTTGCTCTGGCCAGTTCGAGCCCAAGACGCGCTACGCGCGCGCTTGACCGAGCTGCTACATTTGCTGGCCAACCTTGCTCGGTCGGGAACGAGCGATAAGCCGCCGGCTGTGATTGCCGACGACGTCGATTCCTGGCGCCGACGGATTTCCCAGAAAGTGGATGACATCCAGGGGCTTATTGAATCATCCAAGTTCGAGTCGGGCGCCTTGCAACTTGACGAGTTCCAGAAGCGTACCGGTGATGCGCAGCTTGTCTTCGTTCTGTTGCTCTCGCTCGCGCGTCAGTCGCGCGATACTCCACGCCTCCCGGATGCGATGCGGGCAGCGGCAGTCGATCTCGATAGCTCCGTGGCGACAGCGCTGGAAGCGTTGGCTAACCATGTATCCGGTGGCTCCGAACCGGCGGTGCTGGAGCTTGAGGGTCCGCTGAATGCCTTTGAGCGCACCGTCGCCGGTACGGTTGCGCTTGATAACGAGGGCGACGCTCACTTTAGAGGACGACTGGCCCTCTATCGCGCACTCAGCGCCGCAATCAAGCGGCTTTCCTCGGAATTTCTGAATACAGGGCAAGACCAACACCGCAGTCTCTCCTCGAAAGGGGAAGATCTTTTTTGAGAGCCAAAAAACTTGAGTCTAGTGGGGTTCATGTTGGCACAGTTGATCCAGTCCACCCTGGCCGCGCCTTCGGCAGAAACGAGCAAATCGGGCGGCAAGTAGTAGGCCGCTGATCTACGATCGACAATATTGGAGGCTGGTGTTCCCGCCTGCGAGAAAAGGAAACTTAAAGCAAGCGTGACGCGGCAATGAGCGAAGCGACTGAGAATCGAGCGGGGGGCATCGGTGGCACGTACCTCCGACGACGTTACATGTTTTTATTCTATTCGCTGCTGCTTACCATGGTGACCGTTCCAACGTCGGGAGTCCTGGGAATTGACCCGCTTTCATTGACCTATTCCTAGCTGCCAATCTGCTCATTGCTGTGATCCCGCTTGGGACAACAAAAGCGCGCTGCGTTCTCTTGTCCATTTTGATGGTTCTCTGGGCAGCAAGGCTGGCGACGATTTGGTTTCATGATCCGGCCCTCTTTGGGATCACTCTCGGAATGTGGACGATTGTCGGGCTATTGGCAGCGGCCGGCGCTTTGCGATTCGCGATCCACGCTAGGCTCGTCGATACCGAGCATCTGTATGCGTCGCTCAGTGCGTATTTGCTGGCTGGAATCTTCTTGGGTCATTTCTATTGGATGTTGGAACAGATCTCGCCAGGGAGTTTCGCCCCCGCGGGCAATCTTTCCCGCATGAGCGCGATCTATTTTAGTTTCGTCACCCTGGCAACGCTGGGCTACGGCGATATCGTACCGCGCAGCGATGTCGCGCGGGGTCTGGCCATCGTTGAGGGAGTTGGCGGACAACTGTTCCTGGCGGTGTTGGTTGCTCGCTTGGTCAGCCTCTACACCCGAGGGAAAGAAGCCAACTAAAAACGGGATCAAGCGCTCTCGTATGAACACAAATTGTACATCAGAGGACGTATGACTCAGCTAGAACCAAAGCGATTCCAGTTTACAAGTGCTGACGGCCTTTCCATTGCGTGCGTGAAATGGAGCGGTCATCACCATGTTCGCGGAGTCGTTCAAATCGCCCATGGACTCGGCGAGCACACGGGCCGCTATGCGGAACTAGCTGAGACATTGGTACAGGGAGAATTTGTCGTTTATGGAAACGATCACCGGGGTCATGGCCTGACAGCAAAACCTTCTGGAAGTTTTGGCGACTTCGGACCCGGCGGTTTTGATGAGCTCGTCGAAGACATGATTTCTCTTGGAGTTATCGCGAAGAACGAGCACCCGGACAAGCCATACATCCTGC
>QHOF01000442.1 GCA_003219335.1 Verrucomicrobiota bacterium
ATTGAAGCGCTTCACTTCTTCAAGACGCAGCCCGACAAAGTGGTGCCGATTCTCAAGAAGAATTTGGCCAGGCGCTACGGTCTTGAAGAGGACGAATATTACGTTCACTTGCAGCGCGAATGGGCTCGGCTGCTTTCGAAAAAACCCTATCCCCTGCCGGCGGCGATCCAAAACGTCTACGATCTCGACGTCGGCAAAGATCCGGCGATGAAAGACATCGGCCCGATGGAGCCCTGGGACCTTCACTATCTTCGCGCCATAGATGACAGTGGCTTTATCGATAACTTGTATGTGTCCTAAGAAAGCTCTCACCGTCTTTATCGGTATTCTATTGTCGGTTGCCGGAATGGTTTCTACGCTCTTTGGAGCCGAAACAAAGGGGGGTGGTGCTATGGAACTCAAAAGCTCTGCCTTCCAGAGCGGCGCGGAAATTCCGCGCAAGTATACTTGCGACGCCAATGATGTCTCGCCGTCACTCAGCTGGGATAAGATGCCGGCGGGAACCAAAGCATTTGCTCTCATCGCCGATGATCCCGACGCGCCGGTGGGGATCTGGGTTCATTGGGTCCTTTATGATCTGCCTGCGGAGATGAAGGAATTGCCGGAAGGGACCGCGACGACGGAGACGCTGTCGAACGGAGCCAAGCAAGGCGTCAACGATTTCCGCAAAGTCGGCTACGGCGGGCCATGTCCGCCGCCCGGCGTGCCCCACCGCTATTTTTTCAAACTTTACGCTTTAGATGCGCCGACGAACCTCAAGCGGCGAGCGACGAAACAGCAACTGCTCGACGCCATGAAGGGTCACGTTTTGGGCGAAGCGGAATTGATGGGTCGCTACAAGCGGTAATCCGTCATCATACCGGAAACATCGCAGGGATTCTGTGATGATGAACGTGGCGCGGGTGCGTAGACTGTCTTTCGGATGATGATCGCTTCCTACTTGACGTCGATCACAGCCGGACCGTCACCCGTGGGTTGTGGCCGCAGGATTTCAACTGAATTTTCGCTGTAAAGCGGGGGATCTGAAATTTGCCAGAGGTACAACAAATGCGTGACGCCCGCCGCGTCGCGATAGCTTTCCATGACTTTCGGCTCCCAGCCTGGCATGTCAAACGTGTAAGAAACCACTCGAGCACCCGGCCGTAATTCATGCATGAGTTTCGGCTGGAGCACGAGATTTCCGTCATAGGAGAGATAGAGTGTCACGACCGTCGCTTTGGACAGATCGGCGGTCATGAAATCCTGCTGGCGGATCTCCACCAGCTTTTCAACGCCCTGCTGGCGGACATTTTCACGCGCCAGCTTGACAAGTCCCGGATCGATCTCGAAGCCCACCGCTTTCACGCCGTATTTTTTTGCCGCCGCAATGACCACCCTTCCGTCGCCCGAACCAAGGTCATAAACAACGTCGCCTTTCTTTACTGCCGCAATCGTGAGCATTCTCTCGACGACTTCCTGGGGTGACGGATCAAAGGGAGCCAATTGAGCCGGCAATCTCACGCCCGCGTCGGCAGGCGGATTTCCCGCCATCCGCGAATCAGTCCAACCCTCGATGGGAACGAATTGCGTTGTCGTGAAGCTCGTCCCGGTAAAGCCTGGAAAGCCGATAAAGCCTGGAAATCCGATGATCACGATCCGCGGGTGCCTAAAAAAATGCCGATGATGGAAAAAAGGCACTCTCACGAAGCCGAACGGCGGTCGATTGTGAAACTGCAACCGCGAAACAGCCGTCACGCCTGAGCCTGAATGACTTTGTACCGATGGTTGAGTAAAAACTGTTCCCGGCTGGCGGCTGGCAGGATTTTGTACAGAGCTCTGTACTGGTTGGCCCGAACCTGGAGTGGAGGCAGTCCGAACGCTTTGGGAACTCTGGAAAGCAGATGAACCAGATCGCGATATCGACCCGGTATGTCCCATGGTCCCGCCGCCGGAGGCGAATCCCATAGATCCTCGAAACCCCTGACCTTGAGCTTGACTGATTCCAAAGAGAAGAACGAGGAGAATCAAAGGCAACACTCGCGGCTTCATAAGACCTCCCGTTTACGTTCGATCATAGGAGCCTTGGCGGACACAAGTCAATACCCCCAAGTGGCCATGCTTAAGCCGCGCATGACGCGCGATAGGACTTCCAAAGCATGCGTTCAGAGCTTAGTAAGAGAGAAAAGCAATCGAGCTTCGTTGAAATCGAAACAGATTTCATTGCTGGTTCGATTTGCTGACAAACATGGCATCATCCCAGCGAATGTAGCCGGGGGGATTGCCGTGCTTGGATCGCACTTCGAGCCATTCTCCCACGGATCGCACTACGTCGATCTTCGTTCCTTTGCTGATTTTCGAAAGAACGCGACCTGACGTCGAGGGTCCCTCATAAACCGACGTGGGGCGAATTGTTTCATAGGTTCCCGGCTCGGCGGCTCGCCGCGACGACGCGGTAGCAGACGGAGAAGAAATCGTATCCGAGTTTGGCGGACTCTTCGATGGGGTGGCGACCCGGCTTGAGGCCAAGCGATCAATTTCTCGATTCGCTATGCTTAAACGTTGCTGCGCAACGGACAGATCTTTTTTGCTCTCGTCAAGCTTTGCTTTTAGACTCGACAGCTCCTTGTCGTTTTCACTCAATTGTTGCCGCGCC
>QHOF01000416.1 GCA_003219335.1 Verrucomicrobiota bacterium
TTGAAATTCCTGGATTCCGGGTCGGCCCCCGCTTTCGCCGGGGTTACCCGGAATGACGACTGAATTCTGTTGTGAATTTTGGGACAGGACCTAGTGCTGGTATCTAGAGTGCGCTTACCTAAATCCCCCTTTTGACCCCCCTTTTTCGAAGGGGGAATTTTCTCTGGTGCTAGTTCAACCCCTCTTTGGAAAAACTGATCATGCGACACATCTTTTGGACTGGACACGGGGGCCGGGGAGTGCTATTTTGCCAGCGTGGTCGTTTGTGGACAAACGTTTTCGGAACAAACCATCAGGTACATTCAAGCGACGATAGAGCGCGAGCCGCAGCTCTCGCGTGTGGCGTTGTCGCGCCGGGTTTGTGGGAAACTGAACTGGCGCAGTCTCAACGGTAAGCTCAAGGAGATGAGTTGTCGAGTAGCGCTTTCGAAACTTGATCGGCGCGGGGTGATCCGCCTGGGGCCGCGGCTTCACGGTATGCCTGGGCGTAAGAGAACAGGGTTGAGTGATTGTATTCCAACTCCTGAGCCGATCCAATGTAATCTTGGAGCATTGGGTGGGGTGGAGTTGGTTAAGGTGAACAGCCCTGAGAGCAAGGTTTCTAAGTGCTGGAATGAGTTGATGGAGCGTTATCATTATCTGGGCTCGGGGCCGCTTTGTGGCGCGCAGCTGCGCTATTTGATCAAGAGCGCTAAAGGACCATGGTTGGGAGGGCTGGCTTTCAGCGCTTCGGCCTGGCGGGTTAAAGCCCGCGATGAGTGGATTGGCTGGAGCGATCGAGCCCGTCAAGAGAACTTGCACAAAGTGGTTGCGAACAGTCGCTTTTTGATTCTGCCGTGGGTCAAAGTGCAAAACTTGGCGAGCCATGTGCTCAGCCAAGCGCTGGGCCGGCTTGGAGCCGACTGGCAAGAGCACTATGGTTTTGCACCCGTGTTGGTGGAGACCTTTGTGGATCGAAGCCGCTTTTTGGGCAGCTCTTATCGCGCTGCCAATTGGCAGTATGTGGGAAAAACTTCTGGACGGGGAAGACAGGATCGAGAGAAAACCTTTTCGCTGAGTGAAAAAGATGTGTATGTGTATAGCCTTGAGCCCAAGGGGCGTGAAGTTCTCTGTAGCGCTGGGTCTTTGGCACAACCTCAACCCCGCCCGCGTGCAAAGCATGACGATTGGGCAGAAGAGGAGTTCGGCGCGGCAGAGCTCAACGACGAGCGCCTCAAGCGAAGGCTTTTGACTCTGGCGCGCGACTTCTATGAGCGGCCTCAGGCGAATTTGCCTCAGGCTTGTCAGAGCCGCGCCAAGACCAGGGCGGCGTATCGATTTTTCGATCACCCTAACAGCACCATGGATAAGCTTCTTCAGTCCCACTATGAGGCCACCATCCAGCGCATCGGCCAAGAGAAGATTGTCCTGGTGGTGCAGGATACCACCACTGTTAATTACACCGCTCACCCATTGACCGAAGGCATCGGCCCCATCAGCCCAAAGTCCAAGGGAGCCATTGGGCTTTTGCTGCATGACTCGATGGCATTCAATGTGGCGGGTACCCCCTTGGGACTTCTCGATGTGCAGTGTTGGGCGAGAGATCCGACGCAGTTTAACAAAAGGGAGTTTCGTCACGAGCTTTCCATCGAGCACAAAGAGAGTCAGAAGTGGCTTAAGAGCTTTAACCAAGTGGGCGAGGCTCAAAAGCGCTGTCCTCACACCACGCTTATCAGTGTGGCAGATCGGGAAGCCGACATTTATGAGCTTTTCCACCTGGCCAAAAAAAATCTCTGTGGAGCGCAGTTGCTGGTGCGCGCTGAACATAATCGGTTCTTGGCCGACGCTCAGGGCCGGTTGTGGGAGCACATGGCCAGACAGCCGGTGGCCGGAACTGAAGTCCTCAGCGTGCCGCGTCAGGGTCATCGCGCTCCTAGAGAGGCGCGCTTGGCGGTGCGCTTTGGGCGAGTGAAGTTGACTCCGCCGAGTCGAAAGCTTGAGTACAAAGATCTCGACATCAGCGCGATCCTGGCTCAGGAGATCGATGGGCCCGAGGGAATCGAGCCGCTTCAGTGGATGTTGCTGACAACGATGCCCATCGAGAACTTTGATGAGGCTGTGGAGAAACTTGGATGGTACGCCAAACGCTGGGGGATTGAAGTCTATCACCGCACCTTGAAAAGCGGTTGCAAGATTGAACAGCGCCAGTTGGGTAGCGCTGATCGCCTTGAGGCATGCCTGGCTATCGATATGGTCGTGGCTTGGCGTATCTTTCACTTGACTAAGCTCGGACGCCAGACCCCCGATGTCCTGTGCTCGGTTTTCTTTGACGAAGCCGAGTGGAAAGCCTTGTACTGTTTTGTCCGCCAAGATCCAAAACCTCCCGATCAACCGCCCACGCTCAGAGAAGCCACCCGCATGGTAGCTAGCCTCGGCGGCTTTCTCGGCCGCAAAAGCGACGGAGAACCTGGCACTAAATCGCTTTGGTTGGGAATCCAACGCCTCGATGACATTGCTGCAACCTGGAAATTTATGGCACTCAACTTTGCTCCACATCTGCTCTCACCCCCCGTGTCCAGCAAACCTGGTTATGGGTAACGATCAGTTTTCCAAAGAGGGGAAATGATGGTCTTCCCCCGACGTTGCATTTCTGAGACACCCCTTGGAACTCAGGACCCAGACTTATTTATTCTTCACAGTTGACAGTTTCGACTGCATCGGAAAGAATTTCTCTG
>QHOF01000438.1 GCA_003219335.1 Verrucomicrobiota bacterium
GGTCTTCCATTTGCGGACTCAGCTCCGAAAGTTGCTTCATCTTTTGCTGAATATCGCGAAGCTTGGTCTTAAGCGTCTCGACCTTTGCCTCGATGCCGGCAACGCGAGCTTTTTCAGATAACGGGCTTTTTTCAGATTGCGAGCTTTTCCATTTCTTTGACTTGCTCTCACCGATCTGATTAGCAACGGCTTTTCCTTCGGCAAGATCAGCCTCGGCATCGTTAAGCGCTTCCTGGGTTTTCGCTGCCTCGGCGGTAAGCGCATCTGATCCTTCCTTCAGCGAGACAATCCCCGTCTTGTCCCTCAGCGACTTTAGAGCATCCTCTGTTTGGTTTAAGCGCGCTCGAACCTGATCGGTTTGTTGGGTTACAAAATCGAAAGCGCCAGCGGAGCGGTGTACTTCGAGATGCTTAACGAAATAACGACTTAACAGTTCCTGCGACACCAGCGTCGCCATGTCCGGGTCGTGATTTTTGTAGGATACAACGATGACGTTGCTTCCTTTGCTCGAAATGACCTTCAAGCCCGAACTGATGCTGCCAGCCGCGGCGCTTTCTGTTGCCGATGCTCCAGAAGGCGGCAGCAATCGTTGGAGGCCGATCGCCCGGGCGATCCTGGAGAGCGGGTCCTGGGCTGGCGGCAACAATCGCTGAGGACCGATTGCCTGGGCCACTTGCATTGCCAAATCCCAACTGGTCAGAATCTCCATCTCGGCGCCAATCACTCTATCCCCTTCGTTGCTGGACGCGGTCCCCGCTTTCTCTGCCTCGACCGGGTCTATGGCGCTCCTTTCCAGAACATAGCGCACCAGCAGCTTGGCCTGGGACTCGTAAACAGGCGGATAAAAGAAATAAAATGCCGCCGCTGCGATGATGCCTACGACCGCGCAAAGTACGATTGTCCGCTTGCGCTTGAAAAGCGCAAACAGAATGTCGCTCAAGTGAATCCCCGAATGGTGTTGTTGTATTTCTCGTCGAATTTCAGCCATAGTTTTAACCTTTAGTCCAGATGCGGATAGATCATTGAGCCCGCCAGCCGGTTGAACATCAGTGGCAACCTCCCAAAGACCTTCTTGTGGAGCCCGGAGTCGTGGGACCGGGCGGGAGCTAAGCACTGACGACCCGATGGATCAACTCGGAAGTAATCAATTGTTTCCTCTTGCGTGTTCCAGGAAAGTTTGAACCGTCGCAAACCTTCGTTTTCCTGCTCGGTGCGGCCGAAGTGCAATTTTTCCGCGCCGTTGCGCGCCAAGAACTGAATGCCCTTCCACATGACAAGGTTATTCGCGCGGAATTCCTGGAATTTTTTGTCAGAAGCGCCGTACTTATAAAGGGCGTTCTTTCCGAAGCGGAAAAAGATCGCCGCGGCGATTGGGCGCGATTCGCGTCGTGCGAGAACAGTGAAACCGAGACCGGGTTTGATAATGTGGTCGTAGATGTTCAAGAAAAACGAGACTGGCTGCGGCGGGAGACCGTGACGCCGGCGTGTTTGAACATGAAGCCGGTAAAAATCGCCAATGGCCTCGCAATTGCGGACCACGACCGCGCTTACATCACTGCGTTCCGCTTTGCGAATCGCACGGCGGACCGGGCTGGCAAAGCGACTGGCCAATTCTTCCGTGCCGCCGCGCAAATCGAGGGTATGCGCGTAGAATTTCGCGGCCGAAATCAGGCTGAGTTGCAATGATTTGCCTCCCCGTATTTCAAGATGTTTCCAGCGGCGTTCTTGCGCGAAACGAACGAGCCGATCTCTTACCAACCGCAGCATCTCCCGATCAAAGATGAGCGGCTCGCACGCATCGCTAAACGGAAGAGAGACGCCACGGCGTCCAGTAAATGGGCTGCGCACTTCCATCAGCGGAATCAGCGCGGCTAACCTGCGTCCGTTAGAAAACTGAAGATAAAAAGGACGATGGTGATAAGTCTGGTGAAGCACCTTTGCCCAGGCACTGGTGTGGAAACAGCCGGCATCGCGATGCAAAGTAACAACATGGTCCCAACCCGGATCGTTGACAGGATCGACCATCCGTACTTGCAGCGATTTGTTGATGATCTTCGGTTCCACAAAAGAATCGTCGCCAGAGAGCGGCGTAGCTTCCACCGCTTCCAATTGTTCTAGAGTCTTCAAAAAAGCTTTTCCCCCTAGACGAGTGCCTCCACACCAACCGCTTCGCTGACGCAGCTAGCGACATATTCGGTTTGCTCTTCGGTCAATTCAGGAAACATCGGCAAGGAAAGAAATTCGTCCGCCAGGTTCTCCGCGACTGGGAAGGCGCCCCGCGTGTAGTCGAGGCTCCGACAAGCCTCCTGAAGGTGAATGGGAATGGGATAGTGCACGCCACAGCCAATTCCTTTCTCCTCCAAGGATCGCCGAAGTTCGTCGCGTTCCTGCACTCGAATCGCATAGACGTGATAAACGTGCCGCGCATAATCCGCCTCGAACGGCGTAGCAACGCCATCGATTCCCGCGAAAGCCTGATTGTATTGCAAAGCGCGTTCGCGTCGCAGCAGATTTGCTTCTTCGAGATGGCGTAATTTGATGGATAGG
>QHOF01000439.1 GCA_003219335.1 Verrucomicrobiota bacterium
CTTCAACGCGCGGTTCTCATCCAACAGCTATTCTTTTGGCTTTTCTGGATTTAGATTTCCTTCATCGACTCCTGGGAATGTTCCTTCAAGTTGTAGTCGCTGTTTTGTTGGGTGGTATCGCAGGAACGACCATAGCAGTACTCATACAGAACACCACCTGGCTTATGCCACCAGCGCGGCGGTTTGCACGGATCATTCTTTGGTTTCCGTTCTTTGTTATCGCAGCACTCCCACAATGGTGGATCCAAGCAATCTCAGTGATCCTATTGATTGGAATAGCTGCGATTAGCGCCTTTAGTTTCTATGAGCTGCTCGTTGTGCGTACAGTACTTCACTTTCATTGGTCTGAAGCGCTTTCGGCAACCGGGAGAAAGATCCTGCTTCAGAGCTTGTTGTTCTCACTTTATTCCCAAATTCATCAACGGTTCGGGTGGATGGTTCTATCCGTTCAGAGACCCGAGCTGGCTTATACGGCTCTCTTTTTGACTTGTGCATTATTACTGCTCGTCGACCGAGCCTTTGAATCGCGCTTTGCAAAGACAGCAGAGCTGGACTGCAAAGCATTAGTAGAAGAATTGTTTAGCTATAAGATCGGATCCCTTATCGGAGCATTCCTATTGGGTCTCGTTTGTATCGGCTTGTGGCAGTTCTCTAGTAAATACACCACCCACTATTTGCTTGTCGACTCCCCAATCGTTGTCTTTGGAACAGCTTATAATATGTTCATCGGTTCTGCTGTCACAACGGGTCAGCAATGGCAGGTCGGAGATCTACTTACATCTTTGCTGGAGATGTTTGGTGGGCTGATTATTGGTGGAGCATTAGCGCTAATGGTACGCAAAGGCATGAATAAGAGCCGTGCGTTTCGTGAATGGATGTACAGGTTACTTCCCATGACGTATATCACGCCGCTAATTTTAACAGTTGCTGTAAACAACTGGCTCTCTGGCTTTACAGCTCCATGGCGGACAGCCTTAGCAGTCGCGCTTCTTGGCTTTTACCCGTTCCTAAAAGTATTATGGGGTTTACGTGACACCTCGTTTCTTTTCAGCTTTGTCTTGGGAATAGAACAGGCATTGCCCTTCGCTTTTATCGGGATGCTTTTTGGAGAACTGGGGGGGGCCACTCATGGTCTGGGATTCTTTACAGTCGTGATGCGGGCGGAGGTACGAATAAATGAAGCAATAGCGGTGTCGCTTTTTACCTTTGGGCTGTTTGTGATGTTATCGGCATCTTTGCGGTTCGTAAGTAAGAAACTGCGGTAATTCATGTCAGTTTTAGATCAAGAAAAGAGACTGAGAGTCTTTTCCTAACTCACATAACACTGCCCAATGCAGGCTTGGCCCCCGCCTAATCCAATATGACTCTGGCTCCTCGTGTCGCGGCCTCTGCCGGACTTCAGAGCGACGATTGCGCCTGTGGATTGCCGGCATGGTCAAAGATCCAAGCAGTTCAAACCGTTTAACTCGGTCGCTGCTCACGTAAAAACGAGATCACCGTTCTGTCTCGATCAGACGTCACTTCTCGGGCCCGGCATAGGCCCCGGCCGAATGGGGAAACATCGCTTTGACGATCTTGAAGCGCGAAATGTCAACGGTCGCGTCCATGTGCAGGAAGACAGCGGCGTC
>QHOF01000055.1 GCA_003219335.1 Verrucomicrobiota bacterium
TCAGCGGGCGCACCGAACCGTCCATGGGTGAAAGCAGGAAGAGCCGCTGCCGCGCATGGCTGGGGATGACGCCCGGCAAGAGATCAAGGTAGTAATCGATGATGCTGGGCAGAATCGTTTGCGACGTCACGTAGATCAGCCGTGCCCGAGGCTGGCGCAGCAGCAATAACAGGAATAGAAAACGCTCCTCATACGCCTGCATCACCGCGCCCGAGCCGATCGCATCGATGGACATCGAGGGGACGACCACGATCGTTTGCGGGTCCTGGTTAAATCGCTCGATCGATTTCCACAAAGGCACCAGCTTCTTTTGGAGTTCGTCAAATTCAGTCTGTGAATCGCCGGGGACGTTTCGTTCAGACATAGGCTGGTTATTAAAGCTCATCTAAGGCACAAATCGAGCCGATTTCCGCGTAACTCAGGCTTCCAGCCTGACACGTTGCGCGGGCTTCCAGCCTGCCATCTCGAACAGGCAAGATGCCCGTGCTACGAAACAGGCAGGATGCCTGTGTTACCTTCTTCGCCCAAAGGAATATCCGCGATGCCTGCGCCCACCTCCGATTGAGCGTCTGCCCGCTGCTGTAGTCTCCGGTTCGAACAGCGCCGTGTATAAGTAAGGAAAATTATCAAGCTTCAGGCGCGGAATTTTCTGGCCGATGAAATGTTCAATCGCTTGCAACGCGGGCAGTTCCTGTCCGCTCGTGAGGGTGAACGCGTCGCCCACATTTTGCGCCCGGCCGGTGCGCCCGATGCGGTGCACGTAATCTTCGGGATGTTCGGGCACGTCGTAGTTGATCACGTGACTCACACCGGCGATGTCCAGCCCGCGCGACGCGATATCGGTAGCGACCATCACTTCGTATTTGCCGCTCTTGAATCCCTCCAACGCTTCGATGCGTTCCCGCTGGGTGCGATTGGAATGCAATACCGCCACGGCATGCTTCGCGTGTTTCAAGAAATGCGCGACGCGATCTGCGTTTTGCTTGGTCCGGCAAAAAATCAGGACGCTGTCGAAATTTGTCCGCTCCAGAAGCGCCATGAGCAGATCGAACTTTTGTTCCGCAGCGACGGGATAGACTGCGTGCGTGACCGTTTCCGCCGGCGACCGGCGCGCGCCGATTTCCACGAGCGCCGGATCGCGCAACACCCAGGCAGCTAGGCGTTCGATCTCCGGCGGCAACGTGGCGGAGAAAAGCAAGGTTTGCCGGTCTGTCGGGATTTTCTCGACGATCCGGCGCACGTCCGGCAGGAAACCCATGTCCAGCATCCGGTCCACTTCATCGAGCACCAGAATTGTCACCGATTGCAAAGTCAGAGCGCGCTGTGCGAGCAGATCGAGCAGCCGGCCCGGTGTCGCCACAAGAATATCGACACCTTGCTTGAGCGCCTCGCGCTGTTTTCCGTAACCGACGCCGCCATGCACAAGACCCACTTGCAGATCAGTGAACCGCCCATAATCGCGAAAAGCAGTTTCCACTTGCGCAGCGAGTTCGCGCGTGGGCTCGAGCACCAGTGACGCAGGCAATCCTGTCCGCCATTCGGACGGACTCGTCCCGTGGCGAGGCTGCGAATCTTTCGGCCGTTTCCCGAGCAGTGTAAGCATTGGCAGCGCAAACGCCGCAGTCTTGCCGGTGCCGGTCTGCGCCGTGCCAATTAGATCCTTTCCGGCGAGAACAATTGGAAAAGCGCGGAGCTGGATGGGCGTCGGTTCGACAAACCCCATCGCCTGCACTCCGCGCACCACCTCCGGTGAAAGTCCAAAATGATGAAATGACATTGCTTTCTAACCTACGCTGAAAAACCAGGAATTAACACCAGCCTTCGACCGCTTCCCCCTGCAAGGCTACGGCGTGACGAGTCGGCGTAGCAGGCAAATCAACGCGAATAATGTTGAGGCAATTTATAGAAGTAAAAAGACCACAAAAGGGCTGAGTCGCGTTTTAGTTGGAGAAGGATGTCCTTCTCAAAGTTGTCATCGAAACTTCAACATTAACCGTCAACTCAAAACTAAAATATGAAAAATGCTCCTCTATAGCCAAGGTTCCCATCCGGTAGTCGGCCGGGACGGCACGTTGTACGTTTTCTGGGACGGCTCGACGAAACACGTCACGCTGGACGGCACTTACATGGTTAAGTCGAGCGACGGCGGCGCGACTTGGAGCAGACCGCTCGAGGTCTCGACGTTGACGGAAATCCCTCCTCTAAAGGGATACCGTATTTCGAGTGAATAGCTTCCCGGCGGCTGCTGCTGCGGCTCCGAATGGTGACGTCTATGTCACTTGGGCAACCGAGGTGAAGAACACAAACCCGATCTACAGAGGCGACCCGGATTGTGCGATCGATGTCTCGCAGTGCCATTCGGCGGCCGTTTATAGTAAGTCAACAATAGCGGTGCGACGTGGACCGATCCGGCGCCTGTCTTCGACCAGAGCACCACCCGGACTGCCGACGGCTATCCGGTCACGCAGCCGACGCCGGACCCGGACCCCAACGGCTGCCAGGCATCTGACGGCTGCGACGGATCGACATTTAACGCCCCGTCGCCGACAGGTCCGATCGAGGACGTCTTCCCCGCTGCAACTGCCGCGACGAATGGACACGTTTATTGGCGCTTACCGGGGCGATTACGTTTCCCCGTGGCAGACCTGCTTCGCGGGGCCGCCGCCTCCTGAAGGGCGGATCAATTGCACGTATCTGGGCCCCTACATCCACAACACGCGCCTTGACTACTTCGTTCGCGATATCACAACGAATATGACCAACACGGTCAGTACGCGTCCGATTAATAGCCGTTATCACTTCGGCGGCACATTCATCGGTGATTACACCGACATGTCGGCCGACTCGACCAGTGCCTTCCACGCCTTCTGGACCGACACCAACAACGTGCAAACCGTGGTGTGGTGGTACGGATTGGAATTCACACCGACGATGATCCATCAACAGGATGTCGTCACTGGCAGCGGTAGCTTCTGACCCCTGAGGGCCGGATTCTAAGCAGACTTAGCGAAGGGCCGCCCCCAAAAAGGCGGCCCTTCTTACACTCGCCGGCGGGAAAGAGACGCGAGAAGAACGCTCGAAGCTTTCACGTGAATTCCGTCCACGACTCAGAATCGGGATCAAAATGTTCGTGCAAGCGCCAATCGGCGACGATTGACGAAATGAGTTTTCATGCGATTAATCACGTGCGGTAAATTTCTCCCCTCGCTAGTCATTTCTCTTGCGAGGTGCTGCAGTCTTCAAAACTTTCAGCTTCAAACATAACTCCGCATCCTATGGCGGGACATAGCAAATGGTCGAAGGTCAAGCGGTTTAAAGGCGCGATCGACGCAAAACGCGGCAAGATCTTCAGTAAATTATCAAAGGAAATCACCATCGCGGCGAAAGTCGGCGGAGGCGATCCTAGCGCCAACCCGCGTCTGCGCAGCGCGATCCAGGCTGCGCGGGCCCAGAGTATGCCGAACGATAACATCGAGCGCGCGATCAAACGCGGCACGGGCGAGGGCAGAGACGGCGAGCAGCTCGACGAGATCGTTTACGAAGGTTACGGGCCCGGTGGCGTGGCCATCATTGTGGAGACTGCGACGGACAACAGGAACCGCACGGGCGCGGAGATTCGGAGAATTTTTACCCAGAACAACGGCAACCTCGCCTCGAGTGGCAGTGTTTCATACATGTTCCACCGGAAGGGCCAGATCACTGTTCCGCGCTCGAGCATTGACGAGGATCGGCTGCTGGAGATTGCGCTCGAAGTTGGCGCGGAGGAGTTGACAACCGAGGGGGATCAGTATGTTATTATCACTTCCCACGATCAGCTCTACGCCGTAGCTGAAGCGCTCAAGAAAGCAGGCGTCAGTACCGATGGGCAAAAGTTTACGTTTATTCCCGATACTACAATTGCGGTCAGGGACGAGACCGTGGCACGTCTGGCGCTGCGCTTGTGCGATGCGCTCGAAGAGGACGACGACGTGCAAAACGTCTATTCAAATCTAGACATTCCCGACGAATTGCTGGCCAGATTGCCGGCCTGAAAAAATTATTGTTTCCAGAAAATGTATCAGGGCGCTGCCCCCCCATCCGCAGCAGAACAATCTTTAGCTTATGAACGAAGAAAACGAAAACCAGCCCGCACCGCTGGAAACTGAATCCGCCTTGCCGGAGCAACGCCAGCATCGGCCGCGCCGCCGCTTTCAACGAAGGCGTTACCGCGGCGATCGCTTCAGGCGCGATTCCGACGCTTCGCCAAATTCTTCCTCAACCAACGCCGAAGCCGCGGGTGGAGATGTCGCCGTCGAGACTCTCGATCGACCCGCTTCAGGCGGCCGCGAGGCCGCCGAGGGCGCTGTCGAAGCCGGCGAACAGGTCCAGGCTGAGCCGGAGTTTGGCGAAGGCATCATCGAAATTTCCGGCAAAGGCTTCGGGTTCCTGCGCGATCCAAAGCGCAATTTTGTGCAGACGCCGCAGGACATTTTTGTCACTCCTGAAATTGTGCGCCGGTTCGCTTTGCGCGACGGGATGTGGATTCACGGCGAGATCCGGCGCGGCAGTCGCGGCCCGCAATTGACGAAGCTGCTTACGATCAATGGCGAAGAGCCGACCAAATATCAGGGACTCCGTCCATTTGAAGAATTAACCACCATCAACCCGGACAAGCGGATCAAGCTCGAGACGGTGCCGGACCGTTACACCACGCGCATCATGGATTTAATGACGCCGCTGGGAATGGGCCAGCGCGGTCTGATTGTCGCGCCGCCGCGCACAGGCAAGACAACTTTGTTGCATCACATCGCCGATGCGGTCGCCAAGAATCACCCGGAGATGATCCTGATCATTCTCCTGGTTGATGAGCGCCCGGAAGAAGTGACCGATTTTCGCCGGTCGCATCCGACGGCGGAGTTAATGGCGAGTTCGAACGATGCCGACATCAAGAGTCACACGCGCATTTCGCAGTTGGCGATTGAACGCGCCAAGCGACTGGTCGAAGCCGGCAAGCATGTATTCATCCTGCTTGACTCGATCACGCGCACCGCGCGCGCGTTCAATAACGCCATGGGCGGCGGCGGTCGCACCATGAGCGGCGGGATCGATGCGCGTGCGATGGAAATTCCGCGAAAGATTTTCGCAGCCGCGCGGAATACTGAGGAAGCAGGTTCACTCACGATTGTCGCCACGGCGCTGATCGAAACTGGCAGCCGCATGGACGAGCTGATCTTTCAGGAATTTAAAGGCACCGGGAACATGGAAATGGTGCTTGACCGGAAAATCAGTGACCAGCGGATTTATCCCGCGATCGACATCTTCCTGTCCGGAACGCGGCGCGAAGAATTGTTGTTGCAGCCGTGGGAACTGGAGAAAATCAATCTCATCCGGCGCGGCCTTGCGGGTCATAAGCCAGAGGAAGCCATCCAGCGTCTCCTGATGTTCGTGAAAAAGTTCCCGGCCAACGCGGAGATGCTCAAGAACATTCCGGGTTAAAGCTTGCCTTTGGAATGCGCGGACATGTCCGCGCTTTGAAAGCGGTCCCGCGGTCGCGGGATCGCCGCACTCCAAATCGGAGCCGCTAACCTGAAGCTTTAACTTTGTGCTCGTAAAGCGCGTGAATGCTCTCTCGAGCATCGATATAATCTCGGCGAAAAGCGTCGAATTCACGGCAGCCAATGCGAACCGCAAACCTGCGTTGTTCGCCGGGATCGCTCGGAAGCGTTGAAACGCTGCGGTTCGCGTAACGTCGTAGAACGAGTTTACAGCGGCGGAGCAACGCGTAAGCGTTTNNAAGCGTTTTTGAGCCTGGCAACTTCCGAATCGCTCAGCTGCCCGCACTGGCGCAGTTGCTCGATCGCGAGCTCGAAGTTCTGCTCCCATTTGTTCTCGCGCATCTGCAACGCTTGAACGAGAAATTCCGCCTCGATAATTCCTCCACGTCCGGTCTTCAAATCGAGAAAATCCGATCCGCTTCCCCGCTCGCGCCGAATGCGCTCGAGCATGTGATCAATTCTTACGAGGAGATCGGCGTTCTGACCGGCGTGACGCCAGGCGGACTTCGCAATTTCCATGAATTCGCTTTGTAGCGGCCCGCTTAACGCGCGCGCGCGCGTCAGCGCCTGGAGCTCCCACAGCTGGGCCCGATGCGCATAATACGAGTGGTAAGTCTCGAGAGAACAAACCAGCGGCCCGCTTTCGCCTTCGGGGCGCAGCCTTGCGTCCAGCGGCCAGATGTTTCCCTCGGCGGTTGGCTGCGCCATTGTGATCATGAGATTTTGGGCGGCGCGATTGTCTTCGCCAACGAACAGAACGTCCAGATCCGCGCCGTAGCTGATCTCCCGCCCGCCAAATTTTCCGAGCGCGATAATGGTCAATTGCTCGTTCCCGAGGAGTCCAGCGGGAAAGAGCAGACAGTCCTCAGCCAGGTGAGAAAGGTCTGCGAAAATGACTGCGGGGCTGGCAAGTCCCAAAACGTCGCGCAGAATGATGCGCAACAGTTGCCGCTGCCGGTATGCGCGAACTGGATCGAGATTGTTCGGAGCCGCGCCTAACGAGTCGAGCCGGCGCAAGTTCTCCGTCACCGATCGCGCTTGATTAAATCCTGGATCCCGGGTGATGTCGTCCAGCAATTGCGGCCGGCGAATCAACAACTCCCCGGCGAACTGGCTGCCATCGAGGGCCTTCACGAGTAGCTCGAGCAAACGCGGATTTGCGACCAGCAGCTCAAAGAACAAGCTGCGCAAACCGTAGCCTTCCACGAAACGGACGAATTGATTCAGGGTCGCATCCGGGTCTGCCGTTTTTGCAAGCCATGCCAGCAAAGCCGGGCGCAGCTTGCCGAATATCTGGCGCGTCCGCGGCGCGATGTGGAAACCGGCAGCGCTTTTACCGAGAGAGCCAAGCGCTTTGGCTGCGCGTTTCGGATCGGTGAAAATTTCGAACTCGTTCACCTGGGATGAATCGGCCGAAGCGGCAGCTGTCTTCGAAATGATCCGTTCAAAGATCGGCCGCACCGCGCGCATGTTTTCCTGCAATGCTGCGGTGAAATCTTTGCTGGATGAAAACCGGAGACTGAGCGCGAGGCGTCGCAAAGCCTCCGGTTCCCTAGGAACAATGTGCGTTTGCTGCTCAGCTTCGATCTGCAACCGATGCTCCACCCGGCGCAGAAATCGATAAGTGTTGTCGAGCGCCAGCACTTCCTCGCGCGGAAGAAGGTCAAATTCTCGAACAGCGCGCAGCGCCTTAAGCATGTTCGGCTCCTGTAGGAACGGATGACGCGCTCCGTGAATCAGCTGAAGTGTCTGCACGATGAATTCGATCTCGCGAATGCCACCCCGTCCAAGTTTCACATCGCGCGCCAGCTTTTCCGCTCCAACAATGTCGCGCTCGATGCGGTGCTTAATACTTGCAATCTCAGCCAGCAAACCGGGTGTGGTGCTCTTCGGGTAAATGAAAGGCTGATGTTGCCGCAGGAATTCGTATGCCAGCTCGCGACTGCCCGCGATGCCGCGCGCCTTAATCAACGCAAGCCGTTCCCAGGTCTCACCGAACCCAGAGTAATAATTTTCCATGCTCTCGAGCGAGCGCGCCAGCGGGCCCGCTGAGCCTTCCGGGCGCAGGCGGAGGTCCACCCGAAAAAGCGAGCCTGCCGGATGCGGAGTCAAAAAGGTTTCCAGGATTTTTTTTCCCAGCCGGTTGAAGAATTCGTGATAGGAAATGTGCGATGTGAGCTGGCCTTCTTCGTCGTAGAGGAAAAGCAGATCAACATCCGAGCTGTGATTCAATTCGCCACCGCCAAGTTTTCCCATCGCGAGAATGGCAAACTCCGCTTTCGGCGATCCGTAGCGTTGCCGAAGTTCTGCATTCCAATGCTCGAACACCCGGCGGATGCAAATCTCTGCGATCTGTGAAAGTTCGCCGGTCGTTTCCTCCAGCGGGGCCACCTTCGCAAGCTCGCGAAGCGCGACGCGCGTCATCTCGCGGCCTTTCCAGAAACGCAGCGCCGGAAAATTTTCCTTTGCCATCGAATCGCCCATCAGCGCGTGCAATTCGCCGAGCATTTCAGCATAGCCGCGCGGCGCGAGGCAGATTTCAGGTCGGCAAAGCCAAAGCAGCGTTTCGGGTTTTTGCGTCAAACGCGTCGCGCAAATGCTGGAAACCGCCAGAAGATGAAGCAGCGCCCCTTCGCCCAGCGGAAATTGTTCGATCGCTTGAGCGAGTGGCGGCGCATCTCCCGGCCATCGTTCACTCAGCTGCACCAAAGCGGTCTCAGCCTGTGGCGGATTCAGCGATGCGGCTGCCTTTTCCCTGATCCAACGATCACAACGATCCATCGCGCAGAACATCACGCGGATTCGCGCGAAAGACTACTATCCGTGAAAAGTTTCGCAGCTTGCGCAAATTTTGAGGCGCACCACGGCGCTGTAGCACAGGTTTCAAAATTCGCCGCCGGACGAATCCGCCGTGACGGACCCGCTGTATAGATGATTTTCTAATCGGCAGGGTGCGCGAGCCAATGCAACTTGCGGGTCTGGAAACCCACAACACAGTCCCGAAAGCTTTCGGGGCGCCACTTTGGCAGCGGCTTCGCCGTACCTTTCAAAGTTCTTCGCCTCGGACCCCGGCGCAGTTTGGCTTGCTGCGACTGCTACAAAATCTGCGCCGCACGCGATCAGCTTGAGGCCGGAAGCGGCGCTAGAACGCGAAGCGCTTTTTTCTGGATTTGGAAGTCTACAGGGCAGCTGCCGGCCAGCTCGCCGTCAAGCTCCAGGGGAACGTCCTGCTCGCTCGTTACGCTCAGGTGCTCCGTTTGAAAATATTCAATCTCCGGAGCGCGGATCTCGGAGCTGAAAACAACGTCCCCGAGATATTTGATGATTTCCAGGTAGCCGAGCCGTTTGAACACGACCACGTCGAACAAACCATCATCGATCACGGCATGCTTGAAAAATGGGAAAGGCCCTCCGTAAAGGCGACCGTTGCCGATAAGAACAAACGATCCTTCGCTCACAGAAGCATTTTCCGATTCGATGAATAGCTTCGGCGGTTGCCGCGCCGCAATCTGCGCCGCGGAGATGAGATAGCTTAACGGACCGAAACTGCGCTTTGCCGCGAGGCTGGTTTCTTTGACCACCTGGGCGTCGAGCCCGACGCCGCCAAGCTGGACAAAATATCTTCCATTCGCGGTCGGTAAATCAACCAAACGTTCGTTTGCGCCCTGGATGATCTCCCAGCACAGCGCCAGGTCGTGCACTGGCAGGCCAAGCTCGATCGCGAAAACGTTCACTGTCCCCATCGGGAGAAGACCCAACGCGGCGTTACTGCCTGCGCGTCCGTTTGCCACCTGATTGACTGTTCCATCGCCGCCGGCTGCAACGATCCGGTCAAAGCCTTCTTCGACAGCCCGCCTCGCGAGCGCTTCCGCTTCACCAGGGTGCGAAGTAACGCGGATCGGACAACCGCGAGCGATTGATTCGACGCGCTCCTGCCAGTGGCGAAGACTTTCGGGGCTTCCCGCGGCCGGATTGAGAATGACAACGGTATCAGTCACAGGAGAAGGTAACCCAAGGCTTTGGCCTTTGCTTCAAACTCGGTCTGCGTAACGTCTCAGAGTGAAAAAATTGCGCCGGATTGCATCGATTGCTTTAGGGGCGGTGATTGCGCTCGGCGCGGTTCTGTTGCTCGGCGTGAATCTGTATGTGCAATCGCAGGGCACTCAAGCGAAGATTCAACAGGAACTGAGCCGGCGTCTCGGCACCGCGCTACACATTCGCAGCATGAGCGTCACTCCCTGGGGAGGACTCGAACTGAGCGGCATCACAATTGCGCAAACAGCTTCGATGGGTCCGAAGCATTTTCTCGAAGCAAAAACATTCCGGCTGCGGGTGCGGTTCCTCTCGCTTTTTTCACGACGGCTGGTGATCAAGGAGGTCTCGCTGATCAAGCCAAACGTCATCTGGCCGCAAGACGCGGAAGGCAAATGGCGATTGCCCAGTTCACAAGAAGGAACTTCGCCTGCCGCGTCGGCAAAACAACACGCAGACGCGATGCAACCGCAAGCTGCAGGCGGATTGATCCAAACGAAAGCCGCGCCCGCGGTGGCGGCCACGCCGATTAATCTGCCTTCTCGGCCTCAGGCGGAGATCAACACCAGGCAGCAGAGGCAGGGACCGAGACTGGCCGTGGCGCCGGAAGTTCGACGAGTCAGCATTAAAGAGGGTAATTTCATTTTTCTCGATCACGCAGGCAGATTGCTTGCCAGTTTTACCGGGCTGGACTTTCGCACTAGCATCCGCAGTGCCGCTGCCCTTCACGGCGATGCGAAGGTCGCACGAATTTCGTTGCGGAACCGCTTTTTCCTCGAACACCTTCGTTCGCCGCTCCGCTACGAGCCCGACGTGCTGGAGCTTTCCAAGATTTCCGCGCGCGTTGCAAACGGGGAGATCGACGGCTATTTCGCCATGCAGCCGGAAGCGGAAGATTCGCCATTCATGACCAGCATAAAATTTCGCGATGTGCTTGCCGACCAGATTGTCGAAAACGCTGGCGGCCCCAAGGGAATTGTGAAAGGCAAATTAGAAGGAGATTTCCAGGCTTCCGGGAAAACTGCCGATCCGGAGGCGCTGGTTGGCAACGGCGAAATTTCTTTGCGCGATGGGCGAGTCCAACAATACAGTTTGCTTATATTGCTCGGGCAGGTCCTCCAGATCGAAGAACTGAAAGAGCTTCATCTGGAGCAAGCCGAGGCGAAATATCATTTGAGCCCAGAGTTGGTCACGATCGACGAGCTGATCTTGCGCTCGCCGAATATTCGCCTCACTGCGTCCGGCACAGTCGCGTTTGACGGCAGGGTGGACCTCAATGCTCAGCTCGCAATCAACGACAGAATTCGCGGCCAGCTTTTCAGAGCGATTCGTCAGAATTTTCAGCCGATCAACGAACCGGGTTATTCTGCGATCGATTTTCAAGTCGGCGGCACGGTTGAACGCCCCAGCACAAATCTGGTGGAAAGATTGGTCGGTCGCGATCTCAGCGGCATGCTCAACAGCTTCTTCGGTGGAAAACGGGAGCGATCAAAAAAGAAAAGGACACCAGTCCAAGAACCGGTCCCCGCCCCCGCGGCGCCAGCTGCTTCTGTTTCGCCAGAGCAAGCGCTGCCTGAACCGACTCCAACGCCAACTCCGCCCGTCTCACCATGAGGGTGATCGCCGGCAGCGCCGGCGGAATCCGCCTGGCAGTTCCAAAGCACGGTGTGCGGCCCACCATGGACCGCGTCAAAGCCGCTATTTTCTCCAGCTTGGGGGACGCAATCTTCGGCGCGCGCGTCCTCGATCTCTTCGCCGGAAGCGGCGCGCTCGGGATTGAAGCGCTCAGCCGCGGCGCGTCTTCTGTTGTATTTGTCGAGGAAGATCGACAGGCAGCCGAGGTGATTGAGAAAAATCTCGGCAAAACCAAATTAAAGGGACGCGTTCGGCAGCACGACGTTTTCGATTTCCTCCGGCACGCGTCGAGCGCGGAAAAATTTCAAGTCATCTTTGCAGACCCGCCTTATGAAAAAACAAAGCACGGCGAGAGCTACAGTGAGAAGCTTCTGACGAACGAGACACTGCCGCGATTGCTCACCCCGAGCGGCGTTTTCATTTTGGAAAAGCGACCTGGTGAAACTCTCCCTGAGAGGAAGCTCTGGCGTGTGGCTCGGCAGAAAACCTACGGCGCAACGGAAGTGCTCTTTCTATCCCAAAGCGACGGAGCACCGCCGCACTCCAAAGCACTTCGTGCAAAATGATTGAAGACGTGAATTTTGTTTCGCGAAGCTTTCGGAATGCGACGAGTCCTCGGGTCGCTTTTCAGAACGGTCGTCTAATTTCGGAAATATTGTGATTCGTTTGATCTACAACTTATTTTGGCCAATCGGGCTGCTATTCTTTTTGCCGGGCTACTTTAGGAAGATGATCCGGCGCGGCGGGTACCGCGAAAAATTCGGACAACGCTTGGGAATTTACGATCGCGAATTGCGGGCGCGACTGTCGGAGCGAAAATCGACATGGCTTCACGCAGTGAGCGTGGGCGAAGTGAACGTCGCGCTGAGACTCGCGCGGGCATTGCGCGCGCTCGAACCGGATTTGCGCTGCGCCCTCACCACGACCACCACGACAGGATTTGCCTTGGCGCGCAAAAACGCTCCGCCATGGATCGAAGTCATGTACACGCCGCTCGATTACTGGCCAATCATGCGCCGCGCGTTCTCCGTTATTCGTGCCGCACGGATCATTCTGGTTGAAGCGGAGGTTTGGCCCAATCTCGCCGCTGAAGCGCACGCGCGCCGCATTCCGCTTGCGCTGGCCAACGCGCGGCTGTCCCCGCGCTCCGAACGAAGATACCGACGCTTCCGATTTTTTGTCGCGCCCACCTTCAGGCTTCTGGATCTGGTTTGTGTGCCGGAACGAGAAGACGCCGATCGGTGGGCAGCGCTCGACGTTCCGCCCGACCGAATCCATGTTACTGGCAGCATCAAATACGATCCCGAGGTTCAGGGAGAGCGACAAGCTGTAGCCGCGTCCCTGCGGGACGCGTTACCAGTTAGGGCCCCAGATAGCCTTATACTCTTTGGCGGAAGCACGCATCGTGGTGAAGAGGAAATCCTGGCCAGCGTTTTTCTGCGCTTGCGTCAGCAATTTCCGTCATTGCGCCTGTTCATTGCGCCGCGACACGTCGAACGGCTGCGTGAAATCCGCGCGGAACTAAAGCTTTTGCCACTGCGCGTCGCCCTCGCCAGCGAAACGGTCGCCGGTCACGAATTCAACGATGCAGACTGCGTGCTTCTCGATACGACTGGCGAACTCGAGCGCTGGTACTCTGTCGCCACTGTTGTTTTCGTAGGGAAGAGTCTCACCACGCATGGCGGACAAAATCCCGTGGAACCGATTTTAGCGGGCAAACCGGTCGTGTTTGGTCCGCACATGGAAAATTTCGCAGCGCTTGCGAAATCGCTCGTCGCAAAAAAGGGCGCGATTCAGATTCACGACGCCGATTCGCTCGAACGAGCGGTCGCGGCGCTTCTCCGTGACAGCGAAGCGTGTCAGCGCCTTGTCGAAAACGCGCGTGAAGTTTTGAGTGCACACCAAGGTGCAACCGCACGCGCAGCAAAATTGATTGCCGACTTTCAGGTCCGCTAGTTTGTGATACAAAGTATTACAAAATTCTCCTGGATTCGCTGAGGAAGCTCGCGCCAAATTCTGGCGGATGAGCGAAGACTCCATTCTGCAATACACGGATTTGGCCGCGCTCATTCAGATGGCAAAAGCCCGTGGTTGGCCAAACATCAGAGTTGTTCGAGCAATGTCTCCGGGGTTGCCCTACGGAGAAGCCTTGAAACTAGCGAGAAAAGCCGTGCCGCTGCTCGACATCAGCGTGTCGGAGTTCTTGCGGCTGCGAAAGAAGGAGTAAAGGATCAAGCTTGCTCCAGTTTCGCCAATAAACGCTCGCTATACCCGTCTTTACGAAGTTTCTCATAATTAATGCGGCCATCTTTCTTGAGCATATCCCGCTTCAGTGCGCGCAACAGATTTTTCGTGGCGTGATCCAGCAGTTCGGCCTCGGATTTTGAGTGTCGCTTCGCTGTCGTTTTCACGCCTGTAATTTGCGTTAAACAGTTGATCGATTCAATTGCCAATTTCGCAGGCGCTCTGTCGGCGCGCGCAACATTGAGACCGTGGACATTGCTACGCCCGGCTTACAAATTACCCGACCGGCAATTTGCCTTGCACGTGCGTAGTTGAATTCCGATATTGCCCGTCCCGCGATTGCGGGATGACCCTATCGTCTAGAGGCCCAGGACACCGCCCTTTCACGGCGGTAACACGGGTTCGAATCCCGTTAGGGTCGCGCTCGTTGATATTCGTGATCGCCGGCGCGAACAAGTGCTCGGCCGGGCTTGACATTGGCGAATCGTTCAGATGAAAGGTCGGAGTTGA
This sequence comes from Verrucomicrobiota bacterium, assembly GCA_003219335.1. Classification (GTDB taxonomy): domain Bacteria; phylum Verrucomicrobiota; class Verrucomicrobiia; order Chthoniobacterales; family UBA10450; genus Udaeobacter. The sequence continues at coordinate 13,956 of QHOF01000055.1, forward strand.
TAAGTTCTAAATGAGCTCGTTTCGCGAAATGTTCGGACAACTGTTGCACGCGACCGGGCAGAGCCGCGCACCTAAAACGGTTGAGATAGACGGCTGGTTCATTTTCGCTGAAGGGCTTCTCATTTTGCTGTCTCCGCAGCCGATTGCGGGACTGTTGCACTTTGGGCCGCTGAGTCATGACGGATTGACGTTTCTCCATTCAGCTGGAGTGCTCGTAGCAGGAATCGGGATGCTCTATTTCGTGAGCGGGCGGATGAATGCGGAGGGCTTCGTGTTCGCGACATTGCTGGATCGGCCGCTGGTGCCACCGATCATGGCGGGCCTGTGGTATTCGGGAAAGGTGCCCGGGTTGCTTGCGCTCGTGTTCGCAGCGCAGGAATTGGGCAGTTTTTTGTGGACGCTGCTGACCTGGCGCGCAGACCTGCGAGGAGAATGAGGAGCAAATCACCAAGAGAACTCCCAAAGACGAAGCGACACATGCAGTTTTCGCGGCAATTTGAAAGAGCGCTCGTGTATGCCACGCGAATTCACAGCGGCCAGTTCCGGAAGAAAACCAGGATTCCGTATGTAGCGCATATTCTCGGCGTCGCTGCCATCGCGCTGGAGTACGGGGCCAACGAGACGGAAGCGATTGCCGCGTTGCTGCATGATGCGGTGGAAGATTGCGGCGGGGCGAAAAGATTGCGCGATATCAGGCGTCGCTTTGGTGAAAAGGTGGCCAGGATTGTTGAGGGCTGCACCGACACTGATCAAACTCCAAAGCCGCCGTGGTTAGAGCGAAAGAAAGCTTACGTGGCGCACGTCCCGAGCGCGTCTGTATCGACGAAACTGGTTTCTGCGTCTGACAAGCTGCACAACGTGCGGGCGACCCTGATGACTTATCGCCGCGAAGGCGAAAAGGTTTGGTCGCGCTTCAAGGGTGGAAAGCAAGGGACCCTCTGGTATTACCGGGCGCTGGTGAAAGCTTTTGGCGACACGAAATCCCCAAAGCTTTCGGGACTCGTGCAAGAGTTCGATCGCACATTGAGCGAATTGGAAAGGCTGTCGAATAAAGGAGCACAAGTTACCCAGCCGCCCCCCCACCTGATCGGCGAAGATTAAACACATGGCCAGGAAACCTATCCAGTTGTTAGGCCTGCACTGGCTGATGCTGGTGATCGCGGGCCTGTTGTTCTTGCTGGTGGCGACGTTCGTCGATCTCAAGCCGGTGGTGGATCAGAATTTCTTCTTTTCCACCAACGATCCCGGGATCCAGCAAACAAAAAAGATCGAGCGACGTTTTCCTTCACATCCGGAAGTGATTCTGGCGGTGTTGTCGCGCGATATTTCTTCGTCGCGATATCTGAGCCGAATTCAAAGACTCACGCAACGCGTCCACACGATCGGCAACGTCAGCGCGGTCAAGAGTTTGGCCGAGGGACCGAAAAGCTTTGAAGATGCGATCAAGAGCCCGTTCTGGAGCCGCTTGCTGATCGCGCCTGACCGGAAATCCAGCAACGTGATCATTTTCATGAGAGGCAAGCACACCGAGCAGCCGATCCAGCACCTCCAGCAGATTGTGCATGAGCTGGATGCGCCAGATTTTCATATTCACGTCGCCGGCCCGCCGTACGTGGTGGAAATGCTCCGCCGCAGTCTGGCGCACGATTTCCGTTACTTCAGTCTCACGGCGGTGGTGTTGTTTGGCCTAACGATGGCCGCATTGTTCCGGTCCATTCGCCTGTTTGTGGGAATGCTGTGCACTTGCACGAGCGCCGTTTTGTTGACTTTGCTTCTCCAATCAATCCTGGGTCACAAGATCGGGATCCTCACGGTGAACCTCGGCACGATCGTGTTCGTGATTGCGTTGTCGCATCTCGTCTATATGACGTTCAACTGGCAAACGCTTGCCGATCGCACGCACCGCATTGGC
>QHOF01000419.1 GCA_003219335.1 Verrucomicrobiota bacterium
TGGCGATAAATGGAAATCCCGTCACGCTTGGGCTAGTCGATAGCTTGGCTCGGCCAGGCGGAAATATTACGGGGCTTACTAGTCTTAACCGAGAGTTAAGCGGAAAACGACTGGAATTGTTCAACGAAGTGGTTCCGCGGATATCCCGCGTTGGAATTCTCACCGACGCGACCTCTACTACAGGCTCGAGTACTGGTCTAGAAGAGTACGAGGCAGCGGCGCGTGCTATTAAGATGCCGCTTCAATCCCTAAAAGTGCGTGGTCCCAGCCCCGATTTGGAGGACGTATTTCGAGCCGCGGTCAAGGCGCGCGTCAGCGCGCTCATTTCAGTTAGGGCCGGTGTCCTCTTGCCCTACACGAAAACAATTGCCGACCTTGCCATAAAAAATCGACTGCCTTTAATGTTTGAGGGAAGTGGCTTAGTCGAGTCCTATTCGCCCAACGATACTGAGTTCCACCGGCGGGCCGCCACTTACGTGGACAAGATCCTGAAAGGTGCCAAGCCCGCCGACCTCCCCGTGGAGCAGCCAATGAAGTTCGAGTTCGTCATCAATCTAAAAACCGCAAAGCAGATCGGTCTCACGATTCCGCAGACGGTGCTGTACCGGGCGGACCGAGTCATCAAGTAATTGTGGATTTTAGATTGCCGATTTTGGATTAGGAGAAAGATGCATGAAGAAACTATTCCGGATTCGATTCTTCGGTTCTCAATCCGACAATCTCAAATCAAAAACCTGTACTGAGTCAAGTCGAAGTATCCAAAATCTAAAATGGGTGAGAGTTGTCGCCATCGGTGTTTCATTCACACTGTGTGGGACTGTGGCACAGGCGCAGCAGCCAACGAAAGTTTACCGGATAGGATACCTAACTAACGCCTCCCTTTCCTCTGTCGCGGCCCGCACCGAGGCATTCCACCAAGGTCTGCGCGAGCTTGGGTACGTGGAGGGAAAAAACATCGTCATTGAGTGGCGATCTACAGAGGGCAAAGCGGACCGGCAACCTGGCCTTGCGGCCGAACTAGTGCGTCTCAAGGTAGACGTCATAGTAACAGGTGGTCCGGCAGCAACCCGTGCTGCCAAGGAAGCGACTGTTGCGATTCCCATTGTCATGGCGTTTGATATTGATCCTGTTGGCTCGGGGTTCGTTGCCACCCTTGCGCGTCCAGGCGGGAACATTACTGGATTGTCAACCCTTTCCCCTGAGATCAGCGGCAAACGACTGGAGCTTCTGAAGGAGATTGTTCCTAAGCTCTCCCGCGTGGCCGTCCTGGGAAATTCAACCGTTCCAGGCAATGCACAAGCGTTAAGAGAGACGGAACGCGCCGCAGGGGCGCTCAAGGTGCAGCTTCAATACCTAGAGGTACAAGGTCCTAAGGATGTTGAGACTGCATTCCGAGAGGCAAGCAAGAGGCGCGCTGACGCAGTCCTCGTGCTGCAGAGCGCCGTCCTCACCTCTCACCGAAAACAGCTCATAGAGCTCGCGGTAAAGAGTCGGCTACCGGCGATATACGACAGGGCAGAATTTGTGGAAGACGGGGGCCTCATGACTTACAGCGTGAGCAGTACCGACTTGTTTCGGCGCGCTGCCTATTACGTGGACAAAATTCTCAAAGGAGCAAAGCCCGCCGATCTCCCCATAGAGCAGCCAACCAAGTTTGAATTCATCATCAATTTGAAAGCCGCGAAGCAAATTGGTCTCACGTTTCCGCCCAACGTACTCGCGCTAGCCGACAGGATTATTCGGTAAACAGTCATGGTAAAGGAGTGAGGCGAACGATTTCGGAGTTTAGAGTGGCAATGTTGGATCGAGAAACACTTAAGGCAGATCCTCGTTAATGGTCTTTTGGCTACAAATAGTTTTTGAGTTGAAAGATTTTCAATCCCGGTATGGCGGGAATTCTGCGGTCGTTGGTCAAAAAAGAGCTGCAGTTAGACATCATCGCAGCCGCCACTTGAATCGCGTCGGGAGGCTTAAGCTTTAAGGCGGCGCGAAGTTGCGCCGCGGCTTTGAGGAGGGGGCGGTCAACATCGATAAAACGGAGGCCTCGGCTTCTCGTCAATAGCGCCTCATAGCGATCGGCAAGCGAAATATTGCCGGTCCGATATGGAACGACGAGAACCTCCATTAAAGTGAGACCGGATGTAGAGGCGGGCAGAGAACCTTGATCGATAGCTTCAAAGAGAGATTTCACCAGCGAGAGGTATCGTTTATCCTCCTCGATGAAGTAGATGAACACCTGAGTATCAAGGGCGACCGGTCCGGGTTTGAGATCCTCGATCAATCCCACCCGCGTCGTTCCTTGCTAACATGTTTGCTGGCGTCAACCTTGCTCCAGACTTCTTTTCCGAGACCCTGGAGATCCAGGATAGAGAAGGAGCTGGCATCTTCGGTCGCCTGGCTAAGGATATGAATAACCTCTTGCGCAACAGATCGATGTTCTCTGTTTGCACGTGCCTGAATTTTTCGGTACAGCCGATCCGGCATTTTCTTGATATTTAAGGTGGCCATCTATTCCTCCAGAATGGTGGCATTATGGAGGAACACAGAATCTCGGTCAAGCGGCGCAATCAAATGTTCTTAAGCCGAGCACCATGAAAGAAATCTGTAAGCCTATTGTTGAGCAGCCAACGAAGTTCGAGCTGGTGATCAACTTGAAGACGGCAAAGGCCCTC
>QHOF01000056.1:0-10146 GCA_003219335.1 Verrucomicrobiota bacterium
CCATTCCTTGAGCTGGATGGTTTTCGTTTGGTCCGTCGCTAGATCCCAGTTCGGCGATATCATGATCGCGGCGAGATACAGACGGGGGATCATCATCGCCGCTGCCATCCAGGAGATCAGCACCAGCCAGTTCAAAAACATGTTGCGGATGAACGTGGCAATGAGCGTCCAAAAATCCACCGAGGTCAGCCCGGCGCGTGGCGTCAGATAATTGCTGAACTCCCGGAGATGTCGGATCGGTCGCGGCTCGGGCTCCAGAGTGGAATCGGGCCGGCGCTTCAATTCCTCTGCCACCCCATCGACGCCTTGCGGATGATTTTTGATCCACGCGCTTGACCAACTGCCGATGTATCCGCCGCCGGAAACGGTGGAAAGATAATGAAACTTGCCGAGCAACCCGCAGCGCGCCAATCCTTGCAACACGCCAAGACCAAAGGTGGCGCTGCGAATGCCGCCACCGGAGATGCAAAGCGCCGCGCGCTTTTCTTTCAGGCCGTGGACCGCGTCGCAAAATGCTTTGAGCTGAGTCTGCGCCTCAGCGGACCGGGGATAGTCAGGCGGCAGTTCTCCATGCAGAGCCGTGAACTCTTCCTCCAGCACTTCGTGCAATAACAATGGAGAACTTGCTGATGAAGTTTCCTCTGCCATAGCTGCGAACCCCGAAAGCATTCAGGCCTCGCGCCTCCAGCGTTTATCACAAGACGTTGAAGGGTGAAAGAGTGAAAGCGAGCAAGGCTTCTATCAGTCGCCATCGACTTTTAGCGAACGGGCGCTTGCGCACGCTTTCCTTCCTCGGGAAACGCGGTATATGTCTGTGCTAATTCTGCGCCCGTAGCTCAGCCGGATAGAGCAACGGATTTCTAATCCGTGGGTCGGGTGTTCGAGTCACCCCGGGCGCGCTTTTTTGAGAAGGCGAGAAGTGATCAGTGAGAAGTGACTGGTGGCAATCTCCTGCTTCTCACATTTAACATCTCACTTCTCACTTTTCGACTGCAGTGCCGCTTGTGCTCGAGCAGCGATTTTTTGCCGGACGTCAACCCTATCTATTTTTCCAGCACCAGCCTAGCGCCGCGAGAAATAGAACGCTGGCGAGAATTGAAATCCACGCTCCAATCGCAAGCGCATCACGTGCGTACTCGACGCGCAGATGATGGTGACCGGCTATTAGCGGCACGGCTCGCAAAATGTAATTTCCCGGCAGCAACTGGTAACGCGCCTGTGCGCTCCCGGGTAAAGCGACAGCGCGCCAGGATCGTGTGAATGAGTCGGTGATCAACAAGATCGATGGTTGTTCGACGTCAGCCTCAATTTCGAGCGCGTCAGTTGAAGCGGCCACGATTCGTGCCGTACCGGCGCTTTCGGCCGGCGAGGGTTTTGGGTCCGGCTCGGATTCCAAAATGACTTCGCGCGCCGGGTCGAACGTAACGGAGCGCAAGGCATCGAAAATCGCGTTCCGATCCGGCAGGACCCGGTAGCTGGAAACTAGCAGCAGGTGAGACACTGGCGGCTCTGGCGCAGCGCCGGTTTCCAGTTCATTTCCGCGTTGCCTAACGACATAGCCCAGACGCAGCATGGCGAAGAGTGGATCGTAGCGGACGAACTTCACATATGACATTGCCTGGTCGGGATCGCCGCCCTGGCTCCAAGTCATAAACTCAGCGTAGCGCCGCACCACGGTCGCTTCGTAACCCCAAATGTCTTGCGCGCCGATCAACATCGCGCTGTTGGGGTTCGCGACATTCATGATGCGATAATCGCCGGGGTGCTCCTCGAGGAAGCGTTTCTCATCTGAGTTTACGATGGTCGTGCTATCAAAAGTGGCGCGCGTGCCGTGGACAAAGACAAACGTTTCCGCCAGGCCTAACGCGATTACACCGAAGAGCGCCTGCGGCTTTCGCCTGGCCAAGGTCAAGATGATTCCAAGGAGCGCACAAGCTCCGGCGGCGACAAAGAGCGACATGGCCGCGCGGTGCTGTGATTGGGTGACAAATTCCGCGCTGGTGTAGAGTTGTGGCAACAAATAAGATTGGCCACTTGCGCGACTCGCGATCATCAGCCCTTGCCAGGACGCGGTGGTTGCGGTCCACCATCCGGCGGCGACCAATGCCACTGCGACCGCGAAAACGGCGGTGAGGAATCGAATCTCGATTTTCTTTTGTCGGAACAAACGGTCGAGTCCGGTGGCGGCCAGCAGACAAAGAAACAACGACGCTACAAAACTAAACTTCGAGATACTGCGAAAGCGATCGAAGCCGGGCGCCCAGTTATAAAGAAAACCGAACAATGGCGTGTAAGCGCCAAGAGCCAGGAGAAAACTAACGAAGACAACAACTACCGGCCGCCATGTCGCTGCGCGTTCGCAGCAAATGATCGCGTAAATCGCCAAAGCCAGTCCGCCTATTCCGATGAAAAGTGATGTTTCCCACAGATACCAGCGGCCCCAGTACTTCGCCATTTGTCCGAAAAAATCCGGCGCAAACAGTGTGATGAAGTTTTCCGGCGGAAGGGAAAGCATGGACGCAAATTGAAAAGGCAGCCTGAATCCCCGCGTGGTCTCGCGTGTTGTCTGGATGGCTGGCAGCAATTGTACTGCGGCCAGAAGAGCGCCGCCTGGATAAATACTCAGCAGGGCCGCCCCGATCCGCCAATTCCAGTGACCGATCAAACGTAATGCCGCGTAAAGACCGGCAATAATTGCGCTGTAAAAGACGTACTGCGGAAACCCAGCCAATAGTTGCATGGCAATAGCAAGCAACCCTAGCAATGCCCAGCGCGCGCGCCTTGTTCTGAAAAGCGCGTCGATCGAACAAAAAATCAGCGGCGACCAGGTCATTGCGCTCAACTGAGGCAAATGCCCTGCAAAAACGTGCGGAAAAAACGCACCGCAGAACATGAGCAGCGTGGCGGCAAAGAAACTTGCCGGAGCTGAGAGACCTCGTTGTTTCATCCAAAAAAACATGCACGCGCCAATGGCAAAAACATGCAGCGCTACTGTCCAGTTGATGGCGACAGACGTGGGCAAAACCACAAAGAGCCAGTTGGGCGGATAGAGCAACGCTCCTTGCATCCCACCGAAATAAGGCGCTCCACTAAAAATGTGCGGATTCCAGAGAGCGAGATTTCCCTTCGCTAATTCCCGGAAACCGAATTCGCGCCACGCGAAATATTGCAAGAACATGTCACTGCCTGGATGCCCGAGCACGCGCGTGCCGCCGGCGAACAAAGCATCGCCAAACATCGCCAGCGTCACTGCCAGCAATAGGATGAGCGAAATCACCGTGGAACCCCGGCTCTGCATCAGGCGGAAATGGTTGCCGCCGGAGCCGGGAAAATCAAAGGCTGGATCAATTTAAAAGCGAACATAGATCCCGATGTCGCCGACATTACCACTCCAAAGGTAATGCACGCGCAGGTACTCGATGATCGTCGGCGCGAACGCTGCAACTTCTCGTTGTTGTGCCAGCAACACCACCGCAGGCGGATCGCGTTCCGCTTCGTCAATCAAGCGCTCGTGATCTTGCGCGCTCTGATCGCCCGGCCACAAATAATTCCAGCGAGTCGGGTTTCGCCGTTCACAGAGGAAGTAAAACATCGGCTGGTACGGCAGCGCCAGCATCGAGCGGTCGGGCGGGACATCGGCCTGCAAACGTTGAACAAAATCGGCGACCGCGCGCGCTTGCTCGATGCGCACACCGCCGCGGGCGAGCTTCAATTCCTCATTCGCTCGCGTCACATCAGGCAGCGCGAACGAATGAACGAGCCAGAGAAGCAAGGCGGCCAGGCCAGCGAACGCCGCAGACAGAGCGATGTTAACGTTGCGATAGTCTGCGATTTTTTCGCGCACAATTGACCAACCAAATGCTGTAAGAAGAAAAAACGGCGGCAGCGTTATTACCAGATGAGTGAAGTCCGATCGAATAAGGACTTGAAGATAGAACAGGGCCGACCCGACCACGAGGAAGCAGAGTATGGCTTCGCGCCGGTGAAAACGGCGGCGGACAACAGATTGCACGAGATAGAGCGCGGCGATCGCTTGAACAAACGGCGGAAGATAAAACATCAGCACGACGACAGTTTCCAAGATGGGCCGCCAAACGATCAGTCCTGGGAACGGGAGCGAGCTCGTTTTTCGATAAGTGGCGAACGGAAACAGGATCAATTGCCGAAACATTTCGGGCAGCGCACCAATCTTCCACCAAACCAAAACTGCTGGAACGAAGACGACGGCGATGCCGGCCAGCCAGAAAACCAATGCGCGTTTTAAGTTGGTTGCGGGAACGCTCTGGTCTCCCGCCAGACCTAGCGCGATCGTCAAGGCGACGATCGACATCATCGTGTAAACGGCCTGATCGTGCCGCAGGAAAAGCGAAACCGCGCTGAGCGCTCCAGCGGGAATAGCCAGCCATTGGCGTGACGAGAATATTGCCGGGAGGAAGAAAAACACTGCGGCGAGCGACACGGCGATGCCTTGCCAAACCGCGAGCGGCACGAAGTCGCAATATGGAAGACCAAGAATGCAGGTGGGTGCGGCGGCTGCAAAAGAGGAAACTGGACTCATGAAGTTGCGACCCACGCCATAAATTAGGAGCGGTAGCAGAAGGAAGATCGACAGACCGAACCCGCGTAGTGAGACAAGCGATGTTCCGAAGACCTTGAAAATACCGGCAGCAGTGTAAAACGACAGCGGCGGCTGCACGCTTACAAAATCGCGTTGTGGAATTTCGCCGTGCATCACGCGCACCGCGCCGTACGCGAGGAGACCTTCGTCGCGCCAATCAATCCGGGCGCGCCAGCGCGGATACGCTATGGCGAGAGCGAACGAAAGCAGAAGCGCCGCGCACAGAAGATCGGCAAGTCGCGCGGATTTGATTTCAAAAGTCTGCGTCGAAGCGAAGGAAAATCAATAGTTCCGGCGCTTCGCCGGCACAAAGGCAGGGGGCGAAAAGGCAGGCACAATCATATCCCGCGCCATGGTTTGCCGCATCTGCCAGCCATGCAGTGCACCAAAGGCGGCCTGCGAGCGGGCGAAAACGTGCGACAAGTCCCCCCGTAAAAGCGTGCAATAGGCTGTATTTCCTATGACAATTCCCTCGCCGCTAAATGGCGGCGCGGGTTTAGCTGGAAAAAGCGGTCGCAAAACGGCGAGTGCTTGCGATACAAGCCCGAAGGAAACGAGTATGCACACGGCTACACGTTTCGGGTTGGCCGTGACGAATGCTTTCATAAAAAGTCTGTCATCGTCGTGCAATCGCGCTGCCAAGCGTCATGGTGCCGAATCGCTGTCGACTCTTTTGTGTGTGGGTGTACTTCCTCGTCATCTTCCAGCTGGTACCGGTTTCTTGTATCGCGAAGCCTCCACATACCGCTTCGGGTTGCCCGAAGAACTATTCTCTGCGATCCGATTCTCTTCACACTCACTTATACGGAAAGGGGAGGGTGAAGGCCCCAAATATTTTGGTGGGGATAAGACGTTCCGTGAGCCGCCATGCCCTCGACAGGATCGCAACATTTAGCGGCGACCAGATTCAATGGCATCGAGTAGTTCGCGAGCTGTGGGTTCGTTAGGCACGATCCGCAACGTCGCCCGCAAATGAGGTATCGCTTCATCGTAGCGGCCAAGTTGCACCAGAAGCATTCCAAGATTGCGATGGATCGCAGGCTGCTGCGGGTCGATCTCGAGTGCTTCCTCATATTGGCGGATCGCTTCCTCGTAGCGATGCCTCGCTTCCTCTGGAACTGTGGACCCCGGCTCCGTCAAGCGCTCTGCGGTGACTGCCAACGCGTTTGCGAGATTGGTCCGGATTTTTGCCACCGCCGGACTCCTGGCGGTGGACGGCTTCGCCTCTTTTAACTGCAACGCTTTGCGATACTCGGCGATTCCTTCTTCAAATCGCTCCAGCCGGCAATAGGCCAGACCAAGCTGGTTATGAATATCGGCGAGCTCCGGCTTCAGTTCCGCCGCGCGAGCCGCATGAGAAGCGGCCTCGGCATATCGTTCCTCCTTGAAACGGCGTTGTGCCATCATGATGTGCGCCTGCCACGCATCCGGATTTTTTGAGAGATTGTCGGGCCAAAGGGTCTCCTCGTTACGATAAACTTCCGCCCGGCTGAAAGCGTATGTGCCCATTGCGCCAATCAGCAGTGTGACAATCGCGGCAGTAGCAATTTGGATTGCGCGTTGTCGCTGGCTCCAGGCGTACGCGACGCCCGCGCTGAAGAGTGCGAGCAGAGAAACGTCGGCAAAATACTGGAAATGATCGGCGACCAGCGTGCCGCTGCGGACGTAAGCCATGCGAACTAATCCCACCGTCGGCAGAAGCGCCACAATAAAACAGGCAACCGCAAAAAAAGCGCCGCGTGTCCCCCGATTCCGCCGGTACCAGAGGCCAACCAGGACGACAATGAGCGCAATCAACGGCAGCCATTCCAGAAGACGGGGAGAATCGAATCGCCAGTTCGGGTAAATCGCCATCAATCGGACAGGCGCGAAGAGATGCGCGGCGTACCACCAGATCGCCATTGCTGCGTTAACAACGCGACGGGGGAGCGATCCGATAACAATCGCTTCCTCGCCGATGCCGCGGTTTTGAAACCACATCGTGACCAGTCCCAAAACGATCGCGATCAAAAAAAATGGCGAGATTCGCATGACATCGCGCCGAATGTTGTGAGTGGCCTTCCGTCCGTCCAAATTTTTATCCCGCCACCAGGCGCAAAGCAGGATGACAACTGGCAAAAACACGACCTGCGTCTTTGAGAGGAGCGCTAATGCGAAGAAAACCAAAGACGCGACATAGGCGGTGGCCGAGTTACGCAGCGGTTTGTCGTTGAGTTCGAGAAAACAGAGGACCGACAACAGCGCGAAGAACATCGCGAGAAGATTTTTCAACTCGGAGATCCAGGCCACTGACGCCACATGAATCGGCTGGACCCCGAAGATGAGGCCCGCGAGCCAAGCCCCGGGAATGTTCAGGCGCACCAACAATCGCCAGACAAGCAACGCGTTTGCAGTGTGCAGAAGAATATTGACGACATGATAGCCGGTTGCGTTCCCGCCAAAGAGATGATACTCGATCCAGAATACGGTGTTGGTCAACGGGAAGTAGTCAGCCGTTCTTCCGCCTGACCAGATTTCCCGTAGTCCCGAAACATTTTGCAACAACGGGTTGCCGGTTATCAGAAGAAAATCATCCCACACAAAATCTCCCTGAAGCGCCGGCAAGTACACCAACGCAACGGCGATGATGATTGCTGCAATGAGCGCCCCCTGCTGCCAAAGCGTGAATTTTTCGCGCGCCACCCGTGCATGCCGTTGCGCCCGTGGTTTCATGCTCAATAAAACCAACTAACCACGAATCCGCCTCGACGAAAACTGCTGGTGACAGGCCGCTCCTATCGATAATCGCACAATATAGTGACAGTGTGTTAAAGCGACGCGAAGACGCATACGCACTCCAAAAGCTTCGCAAAACAGGAGCAGCTCTCGTAGAATTTCGCACGAAGTGCTTTGGGAGTGCGAGGCGTCTTCGCATCGCTTTCATTGCGTCAACGTCACTGTCGTACGCGAGGCTCAAGATAACGCGGCGAATGTTAGTAAGTCAGTTTTCAACCTCCGAATACTCTCTAGGACATTTTCAAGAAATTTTGGGGTTTTATGCGTTTCTTTGTATTGCAATGAGTGATGCTCAAAAGGCATTGAACGTTGGGCGTTGAGCGTTGAACGTTGGGCATTTTGCAATGACAGACTTGTCCGCGTTCTCTAATTCCATCTCGATCATCGTTCCTACCTTGAACGAGGAGGAAAATATCGAACCGCTGGTCTCGCAAATTACGGGCTGCGCAGTCCCGTTTCGGGAAATCCTGTTCGTTGACGATCATTCAACCGACGGTACTAGCGACAGGATTGAAGCCCTTGCGAGAAGTCACGCGATTCGCTTGATCCAGCAAGACGGAGCCCAGCCGGGATTGGCCGCAGCGATTATGTCCGGTGCGCGCGCCGCGCGAGGGGAAATTCTTCTAGTGATGGATGCAGACCTGAGCCATCCGCCCGAGCGAATTAAAGATTTGGTGGCTCCATTGGTTGCGGGCACGGCGGACATGGTGGTGGGAAGTCGCTACGTCAAAGGCGGATCGACGCCCGGCTGGCCCTTGTGGCGACGAAGCATGTCCCGCGTAGCTGCCGCGCTGGCTTATCCCCTCACCGGGGTGCACGATGCGATGGGCGGTTTTTTTGCGATTCCGCGTTCGCGATTGTTGGCACTGGCGCCACCCACGAGCGGATTCAAAATTGTTTTCGAGACGATTGTACACAGCAACGGGGCGCTGCGGGTGCACGAAATTCCAATCGCTTTTCGCGATCGTGTATGGGGTAAATCGAAAATGTCGTTAGGCGTTGCGCTGCGATTTTCGCTTCGATGGCTGCTCGCGATGCTCCGCCGCCTCGTGCACAGGCGAACTGGTTCTGATTGGCGCCAGCGTGAGACGTGAGAGGTGAGACGTGATTAGTGGAAGATTAAATGACCTCTCACTTCTTACTGATCACTTCTCACTTTGCTTCCACCGCCGCTCGTGGTCGAGCAACCATTTCTTGCGCCACAAACCGCCGCCATAACCGCAGAGCGTGCCGTCTGCGCGAATGACGCGATGACACGGAATGATGATGCAAATCATGTTCGTACCGTTCGCGCGGCCTACTGCGCGCCGCGCGTTTTTGTCACCCATGCGTTTCGCCATCCAAGAATATGAGCGCGTCTCGCCCACGGGAATGGACTGCAAGATTTTCCAAGCGCGCAGTTGAAACGGCGAGCCGATTGGCGCTAGGGGAATATCAAACTTCAAATTCTTGCCGGAAAAATACTCAGCAAGTTGTTCGCGGGTTGCCCCAAGATAATGGTGTTCACCGGGTACGATGTTGCTTCGCAATCGCCTTCGCAGGATCGACAATTCGCTCTCGGTCGCGCGGCGGTCGATAAACTCGAGCAGGCGCAGCCCGTTGTCGTCGGCGACGGCGATCATCGCGCCGAGTGGCGTATAGATTCGTTCTGCAAACAAGGGCGACCGCGCTTTCGCGTTGGTCGGGGGTTCGCCGAAAATTCTCGTGAACGCCTCACGAAAACCGCTGTCCGATTCAAACCCGCTTCCGTTCCGCGCTTCATCCACGCGGCTGCCTTTGCGCACTTCGCTCAACGCGAGCCCCATCCGGCGCGCGCGATGATACCCTTGAAACGTCATTCCATAGTGGCGTTTGAATTGCCGGCGCGCTGTGGAAGGATCGATCGCCAGCGCCGCCAGCTCTTTGTCCGTCAGCCGCCCGCCCGGCGCGCGCTCGACTTCGGCGAGCAGGCGCTCGATTAATTTTGGCGGATGCCCATTCGGATCAAGCGGGTGACAGCGCAGACACGGACGATAACCGCTCTCCAATGCCTCGTTCTGTGTCGCGAAAAAATCGACATTCTCACGGGCCGGCTTCTTCGCCGCGCACGTGGGCCGGCAGAAAATACCCGTCGTGCGCACGCCGACATAAAAAATTCCCTCAAAACTCGGATCGCGATTCACCAGCGCGCGATACATCGTTTCGGTCGGAGGAAGAAGTTCCAGCGTTTTCATATCCAAAGATTACGTCCTCGCGCGCGTTGATGCATCGACGAAATTCGGGCAGCGAATTCGAAGTAGCGCGAGCGTCTTCCCTTGCGCGCTTAAAGTCGATTGCAAGCCGGAGGCATGCGCTACTTTACCACCGGTGATATGCGGGATGGCCTTCTTTGACCGCGACGAAAGTTCCGCGAAATGTGGCACAAACTTTCCCGCCGGCGCTCAAGGTGCCTTCAACCGTCGCGCGATTATCCGTCAGATCGACAACCTTCGCGGACAGAAAGACGGAATCGCTTGTCGAAGCGGGTCGTAGAAATTTAACGTCGTACTCCGCGGTGACCGTACAGGGAGGACGATCCGCTTTCGCGTGCTTCATCAGATGATAAGTCGCCGTCCAATTACAATGGCAATCGAGCAACGTCCCGATGATGCCGCCGTTCAACGCTCCGGCATAAGCTTCGTATTTTTTCTGCGGTTTCCACTCAGCGACGACTTCGCCGTTCTTCGGGAAACTTCGGATCTGCAACCCATGCGGGTTTGCCGGACCGCAGCCGA
>QHOF01000056.1:10231-10564 GCA_003219335.1 Verrucomicrobiota bacterium
GCCAACGCGTTGAGGACAACGCGTTCCACCTTCGAATTTGCAAAGGGTGGATCGGGCGTCTCCGAAGACGATGCCAAAACCCACCGTCGAAGGCGCAATATTTTTTCGTTCGCGACGCAACCTGTGATTTACGCGCCACGCGCGGCCGCGCCCGGATACGGGCGCAATTGGTGTCCGATGTAAAGTGAGCGCGGCCGGATCAGACGATTATGATCATGCTGCTCGGTCACGTGCGCGCACCAGCCGGCCACACGTGCCGCGGAGAACAGAGGCGTGTTCAACTCCGGCGAAAATCCGAGCATCCAAAACACCGGCGCAGCGTAAAGATCGACA
>QHOF01000420.1 GCA_003219335.1 Verrucomicrobiota bacterium
TCGCCTCGCCGCTCCGAACCAACGGAACTCCCACGACAGAGGGGCCGGGAAATAAAACTTTTCCGCCCCATGATTCTATATGCTGGTAGCTGAAGCCGTACTGTTTCAGTACTTGTTCGACGGTCCAGGTGAGCGTATCCGGCCCGGTGGGGCCACTTCTGCCGGAGACTAGAATCAACGGCGGCTTTCGCTTCGCCAGCTCTTCGAAGGAATGGATGCCCAGCTCTTCCGCAACCAGCCAGAAGATATAATCGGGCTCCGGAAAGCGGGCGATCGCCCTCAGCTCGCCGACGCGCTCCCTATACGGCCCTTTTCCCTCCATAGCCATTTTGGCGGTGACCGGAGGATTGATGATTCCCGCGTCGACTTCTCCTCTGCCGATCATCTTGGGATTCTCAAACGAGCCGAGGCCGAACTTCGGTGAGTAGACTCCTACGGAAGAGACCAGGCCGGGTTTCTTTTTATCGCGAAATCCCTCCACCAACTGTGACGTGAGCTTCCACCAGGGATGGTAAGGAAAGTTGGAGACGATCTTTAAGACATAGCCATATTCATCCCTCTCGAGCATGTAGTGCTACGTTCATGCTGGGTTTAAGCGAACTCGGCGAGATTATGATCAGAGGAAAAACTTACCGGGCGGAAACACGGTTGTTTTTCTTTGCGGGCGCCAGCGTTTTGTCGAGCCAGCGGCCGATCACCGCGCCGATCTGCCGATTGTTCTTCTCCAGCATCATGACGTGGCTGTTGCCGTGGATGCCCACATCGGCGAGCTTGATCCAGGTGGGACGAAGTCCTGCCTGCTGCAAATGCTTCACGGTGCAATGATCATAGGGCGCGTGATAAGAGGCTTCCGCGCTCAAAACCAGCACCGGGATCTTCTGCAAGTTGGGCAACTGATGCGCCGGCGCGGCCTGCAACCAACATTTCACCAGGCCCGTCCCGTCCGCGTTTTCCTCCTGGACAAACGACAGTTCCGACGCGCTTGCGACGGGCGGGGAATAGGTGAGCGGCATAGCGGTTATGCCATAGGTGAGGCCAAGCCGACCCGGTTTGAAATAGTCCGGCGCGCCCACAAACTCGACGTTGTAGGCGGGCGGCCCATTGGGCTCGATGGCGAGGATGGCCTTCACCAGATCAGGCCGCGCATCAGCCACCGGCCAGCCGAAGGCCCCCGCCTGCGAGTGAACGAGAAGGATGGATGGGCCGATCTTGTCGAGCAAAGCAATGAGCGCGGGGGTATTGAGTTGCTGCTGCTTGGTGAAATCTCTGATCGCCGGAATTTGGCTCGACAGCAGTTGCTGAACGGCTGGGTCATTGAGATCGCCGCTGCCCGGCCACTGGTTGTGCAGATGCGCTTGCGGCCAAAGGTTGTATTTTTCCTGCGCGACATAACGCTGCTGAGAATTTTGGCTATCCACCAAGTCCGTAGGACCGTAGGTTTGCTCTATATAGGAGGAGCGCCCTTTCCCGACCTGATCCACAACGTACGCGGCATAGCCTTGACGGACGAAATACTGCGCCCAGCCCTCGCGGCCGTCGGGAGTGCCGGTGTAGTTGGTGCCCGACATGGTGCCGCCGTGGACCATGATGATCGGATAGGGATGAGTCTTTTTGGCCGGAATGCGATACTCCACATACATCTGGCCGGTCATGTACTGCTTGTTATTGACCGTGGTCAAATGACCGCCGACGTAGAACCAGCCCTCCCGCGCAAGGGACAGAGGCGGCTCGTCCGCCGCCCGAACGGGCAGGACCATTGCGGTCAAGCTGAAAACCGCTGCGAGGAAAAAAGATCTTAGTGGCATGAGCGCCTCCTTGGTGATCGGTGAATCAAAAGTGCGACAAAAAATTGCCGACAGTGAGTTGTCACCATGGACTTTATTGTGATCGGGATAGATTGGCAAGAAAAAATTTACCGACGGCGAGCACGGCGCTGCTGCAAATATTTCACGGCGCAATGATCATACGGCGCCCGAGAGGACGCCGCACCCAACGTCATTCTTTGGGAGCCAAACTCGGAAGTGGCTCCAGTGTTACAGGAGGCAGTCAGTCTTTTCGTCCGCTCAACGCTTCTACGGTCTTATCTTTAGATTGGGGTGATGCCGCCAGAAATAGAATGCCATCCCCGTGGCCGCCAAAAGATTCCCAAACAGGACTGCCGGCCAGGCCAAAGCCTGCAGAATCGGTTCAGCGAAGATAAAGGCCATTACGAAGAAGCCGAACTCAAAAATGACAAAGAAAAGTAAGATACCGAATCCAAGGCTTAGGTTTTGTTCGGCTAGGTCGAGAAGCTTGGCGGCCACTCCTCCGATGACACAGAAAACCATGCCGTGCACCCAGGTGTAGAAGAGAACCGTTTCAAACGAAACGGGTAGGGTTTGCAGCTGACCAAGCTCCATGCCGCGGCGAAAAAGGGCGGTGCCGAGAACGCTGGGTGTATAGAAGGGGCGACCGCTGAAGATGTCGAGAACGAAAAACCAAAGTGCAATGACCGCCGCGCCAATCACGCCGGCGACAATACCCTCACGATATACCTTGGAGATATCTGACGAACGGGAGGCGATGGCGGGGGCGCTT
>QHOF01000057.1 GCA_003219335.1 Verrucomicrobiota bacterium
TGTTGTGACGGATTTCATGCCGGTCACTTCCGAACAGAACAAACAAAAGCGCCTTTGGCCGGAGCACGAACTCGTCAGGCAAGTCCATTGCCAGGAGGGCGAGATTTCTGTCGTTATCGATTTCAACCCGCGTCCAGATTACGGTCGTGTAACTCCATTGATCAGAGACGGCGGCAAACTCGGATGGCGCATTCATGTGGGAACAAGCTTGCTTAACCTGCGCAGCGACATCGGATTGACGCCGAACAACGATGGCGGTCTATCTGGAACGCTGACACTAAAGCGTGGCGACGCCGTCGCATTCTCGCTGACATTTTCGGAGGAAGGCCCCGCTGTCCTGCCCGCGCTAGGCAATCTGGTCAGCGAAAAATTAAATGTTACGATCAATTGGTGGCAGCGTTGGGCGGCGCGCGCCAAGTACGAAGGACCGTATCGCAAGCAGGTGATTCGCAGCGCGCTGGTACTGGCGCTCTTGTCGTTCGCGCCTTCCGGTGCGCTAGTCGCGGCACCGACTACTTCGCTGCCGGAGCGGATCGGCGGTGATCTAAACTGGGATTATCGCTTTTGCTGGCTGCGCGACACCGCGCTCGCCGTGCGCGCGCTTTTTGCGCTCGGATACGATGATGACGCCGAAGCATTTGTAAGCTGGTTGTTGCACGCGACGCGTCTCACGCGACCGAAGCTGGAAACTCTTTATGACGTCTATGGCAAACGTATCCGACGCGAGAAAACTTTGCCGCACCTCGCCGGATACGCCGGCTCCTATCCAGTTCGCCTCGGCAACGCGGCTTCCGAGCAGCTTCAACTCGACGTTTACGGCGAGGTAATCGAGGCAGCGTCGCATTTCTTTAGCAGCGAAACGAAGATCGACCGCGAAGCGCAGAAGATGCTTCGCCAATACGGCGAGTATGTCTGCCGGCATTGGCGCGAGCCGGATAACGGCATATGGGAGCCGCGGAGACCGCAGCGGCATTACACGCATTCGCGCTTGTTGTGCTGGGTTGCGCTGGATCGCTTGATCGATTTACATAAGCGCGGGCGAATCAAGAGGCTCCCGGTAGAAAATCTGACCCAAACGCGGGAGCGCATTCGCGCGGACATCGAACAGCGCGGGTGGAATCAGAAATTGCAGGCTTATACCCAGATTCTCGGCGGAGAGAGCCTCGACGCGAACGCGTTGCTGCTTGCGATTTACGGCTTCGAAGATGCGACTTCGGAAAGAATGGGCAAAACCCACAAGCTATTGCGTGAGGAATTGTCTCCGAAAGTCGGGCTCATGTATCGAAACGACCGCACCGAAACCAGGGATGAAGGCGCGGTCGGGATTTGCAGCTTCTGGGAAGCAAATTTTCTTGCGCGCAGCGGAAATTTGGAAGAAGCCCACCACATCTTTCAAACGGTACTTGGCTATGCAAACGATGTTGGTCTTTTCGCCGAAGAAATTGATCCTGAAACCGGTGACGCGCTGGGAAATTTTCCGCAAGCCCTGACACATCTTGCACTCATAAATGCAGCGCTGGCTTTGCGTGACGCTGGCTCGTCATCCTGAGCGAAGCGAAGCGGAGTCGAAGGACCCCGTGAACCTGCCTGTAGATTCCCGCCGCGGGATTGCTACGCTACTAGCCTTGACGCTATTAACGTAGCGAGCGACTGATTGACATCAGCCTTCGGCGCTCGACTTCGCTCGGAATGACACGCTATGATGGCGCCCATGAACTGGGGCAGCTGGTTATTGTGGGGATTTGTCAGCACGGTCGTGCTCGAATCTATACTGGCCGGCAGCCAGGGCTTCGGCGTGACGCGTATGAGCGTGCCGTATCTACTCGGCACAATGTTTACTCCCGACCGCGACCGCGCCAAGTTGATCGGGATTTTTTTTCACTTCCTCAACGGCTGGATCTTTTCGCTCATTTATGTTGCTGTATTTGAATCGCTGGGAAGATCGACCTGGTGGCTGGGCGGATTATTTGGAATCGTGCAGGCGATTTTTGTTCTCGCAGTTGCACTGCCGGTCCTGCCCGCGTTGCATCCGCGCGTCGCCAACGAGCAATACGGTCCAACCATCGAACGGCAACTGGAACCGCCCGGATTTTTCGGTTTGCATTACGGCATTCGGACGCCTATCTCGGTTTTGATTGCCCACACAATCTTCGGCATGATCCTGGGCGCTTTTTATGTCGTGAAATAACTCTTGCCCGTGACGATTATCGCTTTCAGCAAAATGTCATCGCTTCCTTTTGAAAAGCGCGAGAATACTTGAAAGAATCAGCGTCATCACGCCGATCCCAAGCCAGGCGCGGTGTTCGCTGGTCCATAGTTGCGGACTCCAGTTACTCGCGCGCGCGTCGAACGCGCCGTGCGCGCCATGATCGCCGGGCACCGGCTGCCATAAATTGTCCGGGCGATTGTGATCTTCGGGCCCGTCGTACTGCTGCGAATCGTAACCAGTGCGAGCCAGATAGTGATCGAGCAAGCCTGGCGCAATTTTGTTTGCAACGATTGCTTTCACTGAAGGCAGGCCGATATAAAATTCACGCCGCGGATTGTGCGCGGCGAAATAAATTGCTTCGGCGGCTACTTCGGGCTGAAAAATCGGCGGCACCGGCTGCGCTTTGCGGGGCAAACGGCTTTTCACCCAGCCAAATTGCGGCGTGTTGAGCGCCGGCAATTGCACCATCGTCAGGCGCACACCGCTTTTATCGTGTAAAAGTTCGCAACGCAGCGAATCGCAGAAGCCTTGAACAGCATGCTTGGCCGCGCAATAGGCCGCTTGTAACGGAATACCGCGATACGCCAGCGCGCTGCCGACCTGCACGATCATGCCCCGGTCGCGTGGCAACATTCGTTTCAACGCGGCGAGCGTTCCATAAACGCAACCAAGGTAGGTTACCTCGGTCACGCGTCGAAATTCCTCGGGCGTCATTTCCTTGATTGGCGAAAAAACCGACGCCATCGCGTTGTTGATCCAGATATCGATCTTGCCCAGGTCGATCTCGACCCGCGCAGCGGCTGCTTCGACTTGTGCAGCATTCGCAACATCAACAGGAATAACAATGGCAGCGCCGCCAAGTTCTTCGACTTCGCGTTGCGCTGCTTCCAGGCCATCTGTCCCGCGCGCCAGCAAGGCGATCCGCGCGCCGTGCCGAGCAAACTTGCGCGCGGTTGCGCGCCCGACACCGGCCGAGGCGCCAGTAATGACAACAACTTCAGATGCGCCATTCATAAGCCAGCCTCCAGTAAAAGTCGGTTTAGCTTGAACGCGATTCCCGCCTCTCTCTTCTCAAGGAAGAGGGTAGGGTGAGGGTTGCGGTTCGCACTCACGGCTCGCCGGAAACCCCTCACCTCAGTCCTCTCCCCTTTCCGAAAGGGGAGAGGCGAATGAACGCTAAGCGATATATACGGGTCGGTAGCTTCCCTCGTAAGAATCTGAAGATATTTTCGCGACGACAAATTTCCCAAGTTCGCGTGATCCCAGCAATAACAACGGTGGATTGCTTCATTTGTTTCTTCTCCCTTTGAAAAACCTGGCGATGGCAGCAATCCCCAGCGCGGTGATCGCTGCTATTGAAAATATTTTGGCCGCGGATGGTGTTGGCGCGGAAGACGCAACATATTTTTGTTCGGGGAAATTTCCCGAAGGGCCGCGCGGACCTTCGTTGATCGCCATTCGCAAAACCTGTGCAGTGTGCAGGGCCTGTCGCTCGCTCATTTGGCGAATCTGTTCGCGGCAGCTAAAGCCGTCGGCGATGATGAGCGTGTCCTTCGCCGCGCGTCGGACCTCGGGAAGCAGCATACGCTCGCCACAAGCGACGGAAACGTCGTAATGATCTTTCTCGAAACCGAATGCGCCGGCCATACCGCAGCAGCCGGAATCAAGAACCTCAAAATCGAGACCAACTTCTTTCAGCAGTTCTTTGTCGGCGTCGATTTTCATGATCGCTTTGTGATGACAATGGCCATGCAGTAGCGCCCGACGCGTCAGTTTGGGCGGCTCGTACTCGGGCGCGAATTTCTTGAAGAACTCCGCGAACGTAAATGTTTGCTGCGATAAACGGATGGCCTGCTCGTTCTGCGGGAATATTTCAGTGAGCTCGTCGCGGAAAACCGCGGTGCAACTCGGTTCGAGCCCGACCATCGGAGTGCCGGCTTCGATTTCACTGCGCAACGCCGCGAGAATTTGCGCGAGCCAGCGCTTGGCCGTGTCCAGCATTCCGTAGTCGTACAACGGCCGGCCGCAGCAGAGATCGACTTCGGGAACGGCGATATGAAATCCGGCGTCTTCGAGCACTTCCACTGCGGCTTTTGCAGTCTCCGGATGAAAGAAATTGTTGAACGTGTCCGGCCAAAGAAGGACAGACTTTCCTTGGGCGTTGGGCGTTGGGCGTTGAGCGTTGAGCGTTTTTTTTCGCCGCGCAAACCAAGCCTTAAAGGTCTCCGATGCGAATGCGGGCATCTCGCGCTGCGGCGCGACACCGATGAATTTCTTGACCAGGCTGCTGACGATCGGCGCGCGATTAACAAAATTGACCAGCCCTGGCGCGATCGCGGCGAGCTGTGCCCAGACGTGAATCAGTCCAAACGCATACGCATGGATCGGGCGCAATCGATGTTTGTAATAATGCGATAAAAATTCCGCCTTGTAAGTCGCCATATCCACATTCATGGGGCAATCGGCCTTGCATCCTTTGCAGGCCAGACATAGATCGAGGGCATCCTTCACGCTTTCGTCGCGCCAGCCATTTTTCCGGAGCGCGTCGTTGTTCAATATCTCCCACAGCAATCGGGCGCGGCCGCGGGTGGAATGTTTCTCTTCACGCGTGACCATGTAGCTGGGGCACATCGTTCCGTGCTCGTGCCGCCGGCATTTGCCCACGCCGACACAGCGTTCCATCGCGTAGGAAAAACTTCCCTTATCCTTGGGATACTTGAAATACGTCTGCCATTGCGGCGGATCGTACTTTTCGCCGTAACGCAAATTTTCGTCGCGCCGGTACGGGCGAACGATCTTGCCCGGGTTCATTTTCCAGTCCGGGTCCCAGATCTCCTTGAATTCACGGAAAGCCTGCACCAGTTGCTCGCCGAACAATTTCGGCAATAATTCGCCGCGCGACTGGCCGTCGCCATGCTCGCCCGAGAGCGAACCGCCGTAGCGCCTGATCAGGTCCGCCGCTTCATCTGTGAAGCGCAGATACTTCTGAATTCCCTCGTGCGTTTTGAGACCGAAATCGATCCGCGTGTGCACCAGCCCCTGGCCGAAATGTCCGTAGAGCGTGCAGAGATAATCGTGCTTGTTCAGTAGCGCGCGAAAATCGCGCAGATATTTCCCGATATCGTCAGGCGAAACGGCGGAATCTTCCCAGCCTTCCCATGTGTCCGGCTGGTTCGGCACGCGCGCGCTGGCGCCGAGGCCGGAATCACGAATCTCCCATACGACCTTTTCATGTTCGGGATCGTCAACCAATCGCATCATCGGCGCGTCCGGTCGTGACTTCAGCTCGGCCATGAGTTCACGCGCCGGCGCGTCTGCATCTTCTTTTGTGTCGCCGCCGAATTCAATCAGCAGCCAGCCTTTTCCTTCGGGCAGAATTTCCAGATCGCACGGATGAATACGCTTGAGCTTCATCGCTTCGATCAACACGTCGTCGATGCCTTCAAGGCCAATTGGTCCGTATTTGCGGATTTCGGCGATGTGATCGCCCGCTTGGTAAATGTCCGGATAGCCGAGCACCAGCAGCGAGCGCGCTCGTGGATTGTCAATCAACTCGAGGGTCGCTTCGAGAATGATCACGCAGGTGCCTTCGGTTCCAACCAGCGAGCGCGCGACATTGAATCCATTTTCGGGAAGCAATTCGTCCAGATTATATCCGGAAACACGACGCGGAATTTTTGGAAAATGTTGCCTGATCAGCTCGGCGTATTTGTCGCGAAGAGCGAGAAGTTTTGTATAGGTCTCAGAGCGCCTGTCGTGGCCCGCACCGATTTGCGCAAGCTCAGCATCGTCCGGTTTTCCGACGCGCATGATGGTGCCGTCGTAGAGGAGTAATTCCATCTCGCGCACGTTGTCAGAGCAGCGTGCACCGCCGCCGTAGAACTCGGCCATGACGGAGTGCACGCCGCACGAATTGTTGCCGAGCATTCCGCCGATCGCGCAGTGGCTGTGCGTAGCCGGGTCGGGCCCGAAGATTAGCCCGCGCTTTTTTAATTTGTTTTGCAGGTCATCGAGGATTAATCCTGGCTCAACCCGCGCGAGCTTTTTCTCTACGTCGATTTCGATGACGCGGTTCATGTATTTGGTGAAATCGATGATGACCGCGGCGTTGCAGCATTGCCCGGCCAGACTCGTGCCGCCGCCGCGGCAGGTAATTGGCGCTCCAAATTTTCGACAGGCAGCGACTGTGGCGATCACGTCGCTGTGATCGCGCGGAATCACAACGCCAATCGGAATCTGGCGATAATTTGAGCTGTCGGTGGAATAGAGCGCGCGATCGCCATCGCCGAAGCACACTTCGCCGCGAACACTTTTTCGCAGTTCCTTTTCCAGCGCCGCAACATCGATCTCCACCTGGGCATTCATCCTCCTGTTCTCACCCAACTACGCCTTCTTTTTCGCGGCCAGATAAGCGCGATGAAGAAAGTCCGATGTCGCAACGCTGGCCAAGATTCCAGCCAGGAACCGAGTCACGCGCGGCGCAAAAACCAAACCGAAACCAAGCGCCGTGGCACACCAGGGCGCCACACAGTAAGGACAGGAAATCAAATGGCCGATTCCACGTTGGATGCCACGGCCGCGCGGTTCCTCTTCCACTTCGCCTGCGCCCGCGCTGCGAATGTAGTTTACGAATGGCGCGCGCAGAATGCTGGTGATTCTGTCCTTGGCGATGATGCGGCTCAACTTATGGGTGGCGATTCCCAACAACGCCAGATCAAGCAGACCGAATCTCTTCGGCAAACGGTCCTGCTCCGTTGCCATGCCGGTCAGCACCGCCACGCTCGCCATGTAAAACCCAAGCATCGTCGCGTACTCAGCGAGCAATTGTTCGCCGCATTCCTTCTTTTCTCTCGTTTTGGCGCCGTACTTTTCGACGGAAAAATCGCCATCGTGCTGGCGCTGCGGAGATCGTGATCGGCTCACATAATTAGATCGCAAGCTTCTGTGCATTTGCGCGTTTCAGAGTGAGACCGAGACCGGGCTGATCGAGCGCTGGACGCAACCCGCCAGCAACAGGTTCTGCGACTCCGTCAAAAGGCATTCGTTCGATGCGGACGTGATCGTGAAAATATTCGGCATGGCGCATCGCGGCCGCAGCACAGCCAATGTGAACATGCAGCGCCGGCGCGCAGTGCGACGAGAGAGGGACGGGATGCGCGTCACAGAGCGTTGCTGCTTGAAGAAATCCAGTGAACCCGCAGCAGCGCGTAGCGTCGGCCTGTAAGACATCGACCGCGCCGGCATCGAGCATTCGCCGGAAATAATCGATGTCGTAACCGTATTCGCCAGCTGCGATATCCATTCCAGTAGGTGCGCGATCACGAACGAGGCGCAAACCTTCGAGGTCATCTGATGAAACCGGTTCTTCGAACCAGCTGACGTTGAATTCTTCAAGGGCCCTTGCTTGCGCCAACGCTTGTTTGCGCGAATAAGCGCCATTCGCATCCACAAAAAGATCAACATCTTCGCCAATCGCTTTGCGCGCGGCCGCGACGCGTTGCCTGTCGATCTTGGCGTCACGCCCAATTTTCATTTTAACGAGAGCAATCCCCTGCTCTACCCAGCCTCAAAGCTGATCCTGCAATTCCTCCTTTGAGTAATTGGTGAACCCGCCGCTTCCGTAAATTGGCAATGCGTCACGCACCTGGCCAAGCAGTGTGACCAGTGGTAGATCGAGCAAGCGTGCTTTCAAATCCCACAGCGCAGTGTCCACCGCCGAAATGGCCATCGCGCAGATGCCCGGACGGCCGAGATTGCGAATCGAATATAACATCCCCCACCACGTGGCCTGCACCGACATCGCATCGTTGCCGACGACGACTTCTTTTAGTTTGTCCTCAATTAACTTCGCCGTCGCCGAATCTGCATATGTGTAACCGAGCCCCTGTTTGCCGCCCGCCGTCACCTCTGCAACGACGATAGTGGTACTGTCCCACTCATATGTTCCATCTTCTTCCGGCGTTTCGGTGGGAATCGTGTATGCCGATACGCGCAGACTTTCGATTGGAACTTTGCCGCGGCGCGGAGTCATTTTCTGAGGAACGCACGCGTCCCGCGTGCTGGTTTCGGCGTCGCGCCGAAACGAACTTTCTTTTCAATTCCATCTGCACTGAACATTGAGAGATTTCAAAAGAAGTCCGCGATCGCGAGGACGCGCTCGCCAACACGCGGGACGCGTGCGCTCCCCAGAAGCGCGGCACGCGCGATCATTTCTTGTGCGGCAGAATGCCTTGAACCGCTTCCTTGAAGGTTTGTTTGATCATGTGACCGAGGCGCGGTTCGCCCTCGATCATGGATTCAATGAACTTCTTGGCTTCCTCAAACGTGATGTGCGGCGGCAATGTCGGAACTTCCGGATCAGTAATCGCTTCAAGGATGACGGGACGCGTCGCGCTTAAGGCCTGTTCCCACGCAGGCGCGATCTGTTCCGGTTTATCGATGCGAATGCCGGTAAGACCGAGCATTTCAGCATAGCGCGCAAACTCAAACGGGGGCACGTTTTGCGAGCACTCGTACTTTGGATCCCCGGCCATCACGCGTTGCTCCCAAGTCACTTGATTGAGATCGCGATTCGCCAGAACCAAAATGATCAGGCGCGGATCGCTCCATTCTTTCCAATAATTGGCGATGGTGACGACTTCGTTGATTCCGTTCATCAGCATCGCGCCGTCACCGACCGTCGCGATCACAACGCGATCCGGGAAAGCAAACTTCGCAGCGATAGCGTACGGCACGCCAGGTCCCATGGTGGCCAAGTTCCCCGAGAGCGAAGCCATCATGCCCCGGCGCACTTTCAAATCGCGCGCAAACCAGTTCGCTGCCGAGCCCGAGTCAGCCACGATGATGCAGTTGTCCGGCAGCCGCGGCGACAATTCCCAGAAAACGCGCTGCGGATTGATCGGCTTCGCCTCATTCATCGCGCGCGCCTCCAAAACTTTCCACCACTCGGCAATGCCGTCCTCAATCTTCTTTCGCCATTGCCGATCTTCCTTGCGCTTCAGCAGCGGCATTAATGCGCGCAACGTTTCTGCGCTGTCGCCGACCAGATTGACCTCCATCGGATAACGCACGCTTACCATCTTTGCATCGATATCGATCTGCACGCCGCGCGCCTGTCCTTCCTTCGGCAAAAATTCCGAGTATGGAAAACTGGAGCCAACGACGAGCAACGTGTCGCATCCTTCCATCATGTCCCAGCTCGGCTTGGAACCCAGGAGCCCGATTGGACCTGTGCAAAACGGCAAATCATCAGGGATAACGGCCTTGCCGAGCAACGCCTTGGCAACGCCGGCGCCCAGGATGTCTGCGACCTCGATCACTTCATCGGTCGCCTGCAGCGCGCCTGCGCCCACGAGCATCGCGACTTTTTGACCAGCATTCAGAACGTCAGCTGCGCGACGGAGATCGATGTCCTTTGGAATAACGCGCGGCGGCGCGTAGCCGACGCCCGAATGAATCGTTCCGTGCTTGCGCGGCGGCGTTTCGACCGCACTCATTTCCTGAACGTCGTTCGGAATAATAATGCACGTGACGGTGCGTTCCGCTCTCGCAATTCGAATCGCCCGATCAATGAGGTGCCGGATCGCTGCGGGCGTGGATGCCATGTGCACGTACTCGTGCGCGACGTCTTTAAAAAGTGTGACGAGATCGACTTCCTGCTGATAATCACCACCGATTGCCGCGCGTGCCTGTTGGCCAACAATCGCTACCACCGGCGCGTGATCCATCTTCGCGTCATAAAGTCCATTGAGCAG
The DNA here is from genome assembly GCA_003219335.1 of Verrucomicrobiota bacterium. Classification (GTDB taxonomy): domain Bacteria; phylum Verrucomicrobiota; class Verrucomicrobiia; order Chthoniobacterales; family UBA10450; genus Udaeobacter. The sequence continues at coordinate 9,964 of QHOF01000057.1, forward strand.
ATGGATCGCGCCCGGCCCAGACGTAGCAAGACAA
>QHOF01000058.1 GCA_003219335.1 Verrucomicrobiota bacterium
GACGTGAAACGGTTGGCTGAGGAAACGCTGGATTTTTCGTGCGCGATAAACGGTCAGCTTGTCTTCCGGACTCAACTCATCCATTCCAAGAATGGCGATGATGTCCTGGAGGTCTTTGTAGCGTTGCAGAACCCGCTGGACGCCTCGTGCGACGTTGTAATGCTCTTCGCCAACAATCTCCGGCGCGAGCGATTTCGAGGTCGATGCCAGCGGATCGACCGCCGGATAAATCCCAAGCTCGGCAATCGAGCGCTCAAGCACGATGGTCGAATCCAGATGCGCGAACGTGTTCGCCGGCGCTGGATCGGTCAGGTCGTCTGCCGGAACGTAAACCGCCTGGAAGGAAGTGATCGATCCTTTGTTCGTGGATGTGATTCTTTCTTGTAAGTCGCCCATCTCAGCGGCGAGCGTCGGTTGATAACCAACGGCGGATGGCGTTCGCCCAAGCAGAGCGGACACCTCAGAGCCAGCTTGAGAAAATCGGAAGATGTTGTCGATGAACAGCAGCACGTCTTGGTTGCGTTCGTCGCGAAAATATTCAGTCATGGCCAGGGCTGAGAGTCCCACACGCAAGCGCGCGCCCGGCGGCTCGTTCATCTGGCCGAAAACCATCCCGACTTTCGATTTCGACAAATCTTTTTGGTCGATCACGCCTGCTTCACTCATTTCCTTGTAAAGGTCGTTACCTTCACGGGAGCGTTCACCTACACCTGCAAACATCGAGACGCCGCCATGCTTCATGGCGATGTTGTTAATGAGCTCCTGAATGATGACGGTTTTACCAACTCCAGCGCCGCCGAATGCGCCGACCTTGCCACCCTTCGAAAATGGGCAAACGAGATCGATGACCTTGATCCCTGTTTCGAGGATCTGCACCTTTGTGTCCTGTTCGGTTAACGCCGGCGCGGGGCGGTGGATCGGATAACGTTTTTCAAATTTTACCGGACCACGATTATCGACTGGATCGCCCGTCACGTTGAAAAGCCGGCCGAGCACAGCTTCTCCGACTGGTACCGTGATTGGCCCGCCAGTATCGGTGACGCTCATCCCGCGCTTCAATCCCTCGGTAGAAGACATGGCGATGGAGCGGACCCAGTTTTCACCCAGGTGCTGCTGGACTTCGAGGGTGAGCTTCGTCGCGTTGCCATTCACCTCGTACTCGATTTCGAGCGCGTTATAGATTTTTGGTAACCCATTCCCGTGCGGAAATTCCACGTCCACAACGGGACCGATGATTTGAACGATGTTTCCTGTGTTCATAAAATTGATTATGCGAGCGCCATTTGCGCAGTAGCGATCTCGAGCAACTCGGTGGTAATACCGGCCTGGCGCATCTTGTTGTATTCGAGAGTGAGATCCTTGATGAATTCGTTCGCGTTGTCGGTCGCGTTCTTCATCGCCACCATGCGCGCGCTGTGCTCGGATGCGCGCGCGTCAAGGATCATCTGGAAAACCTGGTAGGAAATATAATACGGCAGCATCGAATCAAGGACGACCTCGGCGTTCGGCTCGAACAAATAGCCTACCATTGGATCGACGTCTTCACTTGCACCCTGGGCTGCTTCACTCTTCAGCAAATCAAAACTGCTAATCGGCAGAAGCGTCTGCACCACCGCCCGTTGATTGATCGTGTTGATGAAATGCGTGTAAAGCACGGAGACCTTGTCCACCTCGCGCTTAAGAAATTTTTCCGTGCAAAATTTCGAGACTGGTTTGGTTTGAACAAAGCTGGGGGAATCTTTCAGCTCGAAATCGGCCAGCAGCTCCCGTTTCGTCCGCGCAATAAACTGCCGCGCTTTCTTCCCCGTGACTACGAAAGCTGTTTTAGCCTGGTCAAAGTTCGCAGCCTCGCGAAAAAGATTCGTGTTCAATGCTCCGCACAGCCCCTTGTCGGTACTAATGATCAGGACCAGTTCCTTTTTAAGCGGCCGGATTTCCAAAAGCGGATGCAACTTTGGGTCTGTCCGTTTTTGCAACGAAACGAAAACTTTATTCATCAAATCGGCGTAAGGCCGTCCGGCAAGCGCATGCTGCTGTGCTTTGCGCATTTTCGAAGCAGCGACCATTTGCATCGCCTTGGTGATCTGCGCGGTGTTGCGGATCGATTTGATCCGGCGCCGTATGTCCTGAGTGTTCGCCATTAGTTAGAATCTTCGCCTGATTCGATAACGTCCGGAACGCTCGCGCACGTGAAATCCAATCTCACGCCGTTGTGGCGGCTCCGGTGGCTCGAGCAAACGTTTTAGCGCGGCGAAAAGATCGACAATCGCTTCGTCATGTGAATCGAGTCGGTGTTCCAACTCTTGCAGCTTCGCCGCAAGCTGCTCGTTCGCCGCGACCATTTCGCGCAATCTGACGAACGCCCGCACCACGCGGACGCTGGCTTGAACAGCGATATCGCTGTTGAGCACGCTCGCAAGCATGATTGCACCATGTTCGGTAAACGCCCACGGAAGATAACGGCGACCACCGTGGCGCCTTGTTGCGCCTTGTGATTTCACACTTGAGGTCGCAATTTGCGACCTCAAGTGTGAAAGTTCCTCAGCCGAAGGCTGAAATGCAAAGTCCTCGGGGAAACGCGAATGGTTTCTCTTCAATTGCTCGTTTAGCCGCTTCGTAGTTACCCCATAGATCGCTGCCAAATCCGAATCGAGCATGACGCGCTGCCCGCGGATGAAGTAAATCGCGCTTTCTACACTTTTAATCTTGGGGCTGATGGGCATGATCATCGCCAGGTCGCCTTGAATTCATCGAGCGCCGCCTTCAATTGCGAGTCGATGTCTTTATCCAACTCCTTCTTCTCGCGAATCGCTCGGAGCAATCCTTCTTTCCGCGTTTGCAGCCAGTCTTGGAGTTTCAGTTGGTACTCCTTAACTCGATCGACTGGAACCGGATCGACGTACCCGTTTTGCATCGCCCACATCACGGCAACCTGTTCTTCCACTGGGATGGGATTGTACTGTTTCTGTTTAAAAAGCTCGACAATGCGTTGACCCCGATCGAGTCGCGCTCTCGTTGCCGTATCCAGATCGGAGCCAAATTGCGCAAACGCAGCAAGCTCGCGGAACTGCGCCAGATCAAGCTTTACTTTCCCGGCCACCTGTTTGATCGCTTTGATCTGCGCCGCTGAGCCAACGCGGCTTACGGATAACCCGACCGAAATCGCCGGCCGAATACCCTGATAAAACAAATCGGTCTCGAGATAAATTTGACCATCCGTGATTGAGATCACGTTTGTGGGAATATAAGCGGAAACGTCGCCGGCTTGTGTCTCAATAATCGGCAACGCAGTCAGCGATCCACCACCGAAATCCTCGGCCATGCGCGCGCTGCGTTCGAGCAAACGTGAATGCAAATAAAACACGTCGCCGGGATATGCTTCACGTCCGGAAGGCCGCTTCAACACGAGCGAAACCTGCCGATACGCGACCGCATGTTTCGACAGATCATCGAACACGATGAGCGCATCCATTCCATTATCCATGAACCACTCGCCCATGGCCGCGCCGGCGAATGGCGCCAGGTATTGGTTGGTGGCGGTATCCGACGCCGGTGCTGAGATGATGGTTGTGTATGGCATGGCGCCCTCTCTTTCGAGAACCGCGAGAGCGCGCGCTACGTTGGAATTTTTCTGACCGATCGCGACGTAGATACAATAGAGGGGCCGATAATTCTTGTCGCCCTGGTCCTCAGCAGCCTTGTTCAAGCGTGCCTGGCTGATGATGGTGTCGATGGCGATCGTGCTTTTGCCAGTCGCGCGGTCGCCGATAATCAGCTCGCGCTGTCCGCGACCGATGGGAATCATCGCGTCGATTGCCATGATGCCGGTTTGCACCGGTTGATTCACGCTACGGCGTCTGATCACGCCCGGTGCAATCTTTTCAAGAGGATAGAACGAGTCAGTCTTTACTGGGCCCTTGCCATCCAACGGCTGGCCCAAAGTGTTAACAACACGCCCGAGCAATGCTTTGCCGACTGGAACCTGCAACAGTTTACCGGTGGTTCTTACCTCGTCGCCTTCTGCGACTTTCGTGGTTTCGCCCAGCAAAATAGCGCCGACTTCAGTTTCTTCGAGGTTTAACGCGAGACCGAACACTCCGTTTGGAAATTCGATCATCTCATTAAGCATGACGTCGCTAAGGCCTTCGATGCGCGCGACTCCATCGCCTGTTTCGCGCACTACGCCCACGTTGCTCTTGGTCGTCGTTGTCTTTAGTTCTTCAATTTTCGTTTCGATCGCTTCGAGTATGCTGCTCATAACTTTGGGTTTTGATTAAAGCTCCTGCTGAAGGCGTTCGAGCCGGTTGCGCACGGTCCCGTCCCAGACATCGCTTCCCACTCGGATACGCATTCCGCCAAGAAGCTGAGGGTTGACAAGAAACTCGGTCGCCACCTCCTTGCCGTATTTCTTTTTCAGATTGGCCACAACCTCTGAGCGTGCCGTGTCATCGAGCTGGCTCGCTGTTTCAATTGTGGCGCGGCGTTTCTCCAGTTCGAGCCGGAGCAAACGCCTGTAGTTCTTCAGAACATCGACATAATGACGCGGCTTTTTTGTGATAAGCGAATCGACCAGAGAGGCGATCCTGCCCGGGTCGAGCTCACCATCAGTGAAACTGGCCTGAAGCATCTTACGCGAGAGCTGTCGGATTTCCTTGTTGATTTTCATCAGGCCAACTGACGGGCTGCTTCCTCCTGCAAACGCCGTTGATCTTCCGACGTTAACACCTTGCCGGTAACTTTCGCCGTCGTATCGACTACCAGCCGCCCAAGCTCGCGCTTCAACGATTCCATTGTGCGTTCGTGCTCAATTGCTGCCGCTTCGCGCGCTTTGGTAATGATCTGCTCGGCTGCCGCAATCGCCTCCTGTTGCTTGCGCTCTGACAAATGCGCAGCGCTTTCACGCGCTTCGTCGATCATTTTCTGGGCATCAGCGTTGCCTTTGGCTACGATTTCCTGATAACGCTTCTCTGCTTCGGCGAGCTCCTTTTTAATTTTGTCCGCGTTGAGCTGGCCCTCCTCAATGGTGCGGCGCCGCTCCTCCAGCACGGCCAGGATCGGCTTGTAAGCGAAGCGCCACAAAAGGAACGCGACGATTACGAAGCTGATGACCTGCGAAAAAAACATCTGCGGCGTCCAGCCAAACGCGTCGGCTGTATCGCGCAACATCTGTCCCATATTTCCAGCGGCATCAGCGGCAATAAAGACACTCATAAATTACAACTCGCGCGCGACGGCCATTGGCCTTCGCACTTGTTGATGTTAGTGAGGCAAAAGGAAAAGCGCGTAGAACACAATCGCCTCGGTAAAAGCAATGGCGAGAATGCCGTGCACCAACACCGGCGTGAACGCGCCGGGATTGCGTCCCACAGCCGTAGCCATTCCAAGGCCGGTTAATCCGATGCCGATGCCTACGCCCATCGCGGCGAGCCCGACGTGAATGCTTCCAGTCATTTCTGCAAGTAGTGTTAACATCATAGTTGTTTGTTTTTGGTTAGTTCGGCGACCTCATCATGAGATCTCCAAAAATCTACTCATGCGCGTGCTCCTGCGGGCCATGTTGCGCAATCAGCAGCGTGAACACCGCCGTTAACAGCATGAACACAAGCGCCTGCACAATTCCGACAAGAATTTCCATAAAGTAAAACGGGATCGGCAGCAGCCACGATAGCGCGGGCACCATGGTGGACATTGCTTCCATGAGGCTCTCGCCCGCGTATATATTTCCAAACAATCGGAAGCTCAGGGCGACGGGACGAAACAGGATCGAGACCACTTCCAACCAGCCCATCATGAAAAAGATTACCGCCATCAGAATGAAAATGAACCCGGTCGTTTCGCCTTTTGGCCCGAACAAGTGTTTGAGAAATCCGCCCATGCCCTGCGCCTGCAGCGCCCAGACGAGCCATAGCACGAAAAAAACCGCCGCCATGGCCGTGGTCATGTTCAGGTCCGCGTTGCCGCCACGTAAAAGCGGACGATCGATGTGAAATAGGCCGTTTGGGGCGTAATGGCCCCAGCCAATCGTCCCCACGCCGGGAACCAAGCCGAACCAGTTCACAAATAAAATAAAGATAAAAATCGTCGCGAAAAACCAAAATGTTTTCCGCACTAAGTCGCGTCCAATGATTCCCTCCAGAAAATTATAGAGGCCTTCGACCAACCATTCCCAAAAATTCTGGATGCCGTTGGGAATTCTCTGAATGTTGCGCGTGGCCAGTTGTGCGAAGATGATGATGCCGGCCGCCACTACCCAGGTGACCAGCATCGAGTTAGTGATGGCAAACTTGCCGATCTGAAACAGCGGCACCGGTTTCAGCGATACTGCGGGCTCAGCTTCCACCGCCGTCGCAGGCGTTGCAAAAACAGCACCGCAAATCAGCATTAAAATCGATGACAGAAAACAACGATTGCGCATTTTAGGAACACAGCTGTAGCCGGCATCCGCGATGCCGGCCTGCCGGGGTCATCCGCCTTACGGCGAACAGCCCGCCCCGGCTACAACCTTGAACGCGCATACCAAAGCGCGTTTACCCGGAAATGACAAACAAATTCTTAGAAGCCGAAGTCTATTCCGCCGGCAGGCCTTCGGCGAACTGCGGAGCAAACCGTGCAATTGGCCTCGCTTTTACTGCCTCGGTGGCTCCATTCATGGTGATCGCTTCTTCGTAAAACGATTCTAATTGCTCGATTTGCGCCGCCTGTTCGAATCGTTCCACCACGGTAGCGTGGGCACGTTCTGCCATTTTCTTCAGTAGGACGGACGAACTTGTGATTAGCTGCATGGCTTTCGCCAAGCCGACGTGATCCTCCTCGGCAACCAGAAATCCGGTGCACCCGTGATCAACGGCTTCCGGAATTCCGCCATGACGCGTCGCAGCCACTGGCAACCCAGTCGCCATCGCTTCCAAAGCCGAATTCGGCACACCTTCCTGATCCTGGTTTGAAGATATCTCGCTTGGATGCAAAAACAGATGCGAACTTGCGTAAAGCTCCAGGAGCTTCGGTTGCGATAGAAATCCGACAAAGTGCACATCTCTGAGAATGCCCAGCCCGCCGGCGAGCATTTCTAGTTCGGGTTGCAATGGTCCCTTGCCAGCGATGAAAAATTCCGCGCGAGGATTGTCTTTCTTAAAAATTGCAAACGCGCGCAAGCTGGTCGCGACGCCTTTTTTCGGAATTAACCGACACGCCTGCACCACTCTCCATTTGCCATCCCGCGGCGGTTGTCTTTCCACGAATGGAAATTCATTCAGCGGAATGCCAGTGCGATTGATGCGCAGCTTTTCCGGCGGACACCCCAAATGGATCAGCCGGTCAGCCAGCGATTGGGAACGCGCGAAGACGAGCGGGACTGCATTAAAAAGACGACGCAATTTGCCAGGATAATCCTTGATCTCGGGTTTGTGTGCGACGTCCGCGCCATGGAAAGATACCACGCACGGTTTGTTCCACTGCTCGATGAAAGGGAGCAAGTGCACGCCGGTATGGCCAAAATAAATGTGCATAAGATCGGCGCCGTGCCGCTCCAACAATGAGTCGAGTGTTTGGTACTCGCCCCGATAAACGATGGGAGGCCGTCGCTCCACGAATTTTAGCCAGCCGTGGACCAGCAGATTAGTGCGCCGCTTTGGAATGATTTCGATATCGTCAAATGGAAACCGCTGGGCGTTCTGAACCTCTTTAGTGACTACGAAGGTATCTACTCCGCGCAGCGCCTTTACCTGCCGGTAAATATGCAACATCTCCGGCTTCAAAAAGCTGGAGCAATAGCTCGCCACAACCCGCCTACCCATAGAACAGCGCCAGTCTCGTCACGGATTCTCGACTTGTCCAACTCAAATTGGCGGCGGAACGACATCTTTGTCGTTCGTCATTTTCGCTGCCAAGGTTTCCTTTAATGCCTCCATCCCCTCTCCTTTTGCGGCTGAAATAGGAAGGATGTTAATCCGCGGGAATTTTTCTTGCGCCGCTTTTAAATTCTTCTTCGCGTCCGGAAGATCCATCTTGTTGGCAACAACCAGCCATGGGCGCGACGAAAGCGCAGGATCATAAAGGTCAATTTCCCGCCGAAGACTCTGCAAATCTTCCGCTGGGTTGCGTCCTTCGCTTCCGGCAATATCAATCACGAAGACTAAAATGCGGCAGCGCGTGATGTGGCGCAAGAATTCGTAGCCCAACCCAACTCCCCGGTGTGCTCCCTCAATCAAACCGGGAATATCCGCAATAGTGGCTCGTCGGTAGCCTGGAAATTCGATGACCCCAACGATCGGATGAAGTGTCGTGAACGGATATGCCGCAACCTTCGGCCGCGCAGCTGAAATTCTTCGTAACAGCGTCGATTTGCCAGCATTCGGGTAACCAACCAATCCCGCGTCTGCGATGGTTCGCAGCTCGAGGAGAAAATGACCATGCTCGCCTTCTTCGCCGTCCGTGTATTGCCGCGGCGCGCGGTTGCGCGAGCTTTTAAAGTGCACATTGCCCTTTCCCCCTGCTCCGCCGCGACAAAGCACAAACTCCTGTCCATGATGCGTGAGCTCGACAAGCGGATCTTCATCTGTCGTTCCGAGCCCTTCGACTTCGCTCAGGGCAGGCTCCATCGAGGAATCCCGCGGCGATACCGTAAAGGTTATTTCACGGGATCCTTCGACTTCGCCTAGGATGACCGTCGTGGCTTGTTCCGCCAGCCAAACGATCGTCCCCACCGGCACCTTCACGATTTTGTCTACGCCGGCGCGTCCCGCCATTTTCTTTCCCATCCCGTGCCCGCCATTTTTCGCCTTAATGATCGGCTCGTAAAAAAGATTCGCGAGATTATCAACATGCCGGTCCGCCTGCAGGATCACGTCGCCGCCGCGTCCGCCATCGCCGCCGTCGGGCCCGCCTTTCGGCACAAATTTCTCCCGCCGAAAACTGACGGAGCCGCGCCCGCCGTTTCCCGCTTGTGCAAAAGCTTTGACCCGATCGACAAACATGGCCTCGCCGCGTTACATCGTTAAATCGTTGAACCGTTGAAGCGGAATGGCACCAAATCCTAAAACCCTTCAACGCTTCAACCGTTCAACGATTCATAAAGCGCTTTCGTTTTCGCCGCAATTGCCGTCCAACTAAACTTCTCTTCCGCGCGCTTGCGGCCGGCCTTGCCAAATCGTTCACACAATTGCCGATCTTTCATTAGTTGGTTGATGCGCGCCCCGAGGTCTCGCGCGAACTTTTCGGGATTTGTTGCTTCGAATGGACTCTCTTTCATTTGTTCCAGAGGAACCAGGAACCCGGTCTCGCCATCTACAACGACTTCCTTGATTCCGCCTACGGCGCTCGCCACGACCGCAGTCTCGCAAGCCATCGCTTCAAGATTAATAATGCCGAACGGTTCGTAGATTGAAGGGCAAACGAATACCGCTGCGTGCGAGTAAAGTTCGCAGGCGGTCTTTTGGTCCACCATTTCATTGATCCAGGCGATACCAGGCCGCTGCGCTTTTGCCCGCTCCACTGCGGTTTTCATTTCTTCCGCCATGCCCGGCGTATCCGGCGCGGCCGCGCAAAGCACGATCTGAAAATCGGGTTCCATGAATGGGATCGCGCGTATGAGATGCTGAAAGCCTTTTTGGCGAGTAATCCGACCGACGAAAAGCACATACGGTCTATTTGGATCGATGCCGTATCGTTTGAGCGCAGCAGTTGAATCGACCTTCCGATATTGATTCAGATCGATCCCGTTGTGGATTACATGCACGCGCGCGGGATCGACATCAAAGAATCGCTCAACGTCGCGTTTGGTTTCT
>QHOF01000428.1 GCA_003219335.1 Verrucomicrobiota bacterium
CCACAGGCCGCTGGAGTTGCTGCGGTTTCTAGTAAAACGCAAAGCGTATGTCGTAGTAATCCTCGAAATCAGACCATTCCGAAACGGCTGGAAGTGCTTTGAAGCGCCCGGCGTCGAGCCAGTTTTCTTGAATCAAGAGCAGGCAATCGATTATGCAAAGAACCGCGCCTGCTTTCGCTCTGGCGAGGTTTGCGTTCTGGATTGCGACGACGCGGCCCAGTGCTGCAGTCCATTTAATGAGACGAGTCGGCGTCTGTGATGTAAGCCAACTTTAGACGTTGACTGCTGTACGCATGAGTCAAGGATTGTTTTCGGAATGACCCCTATTCCACTGACCCTTTGATCGTTGGCGACATCCGCAGCAATTTGGAGATTGACATGAAGCGCGTGTTGCCTAGGATGCGCCGAGGTAGCGGTCTGGAGAGGCGCCGAACGCTTCCCCCTGCAGCTTCCTCTGCCCTTCAGATCTTCAACCCACAGCCAATGACCCTATGAAAACTTTTGTTCAACTCATCACCGCGATAATTCAACCGGCAACCGCCTCGTGTCTGGCGCGACCGGTTATGCTCCTGCTGCTGTCTTTTTCGGCCGGGCTTGCGTCCATGCAACCGTGTGCCGCTACTCCCTTTCAATGGGAGTTTACCGGCAGCCTCAATACTGCTCGGGAATACCACACCGCGACGCTGCTTTCCGATGGCAGGGTGCTGGTCGCAGGCGGTGGGGGACCATCTACGGGGGATTATCCATTCCCCAGACTAAAAAGCGCGGAACTGTACAATCCGGCCACGGGAACTTGGACGGTCACCGGCAGCCTCAATGATGAGCGGGAGCTCCAAACGCAGACGTTGCTACCCAACGGCAAGGTGCTAGCCGCGGGAGGTTGGCCCGAGGGTACCTCGACCGGGACCGCGGAACTGTACGATCCGGCCACGGAAACTTGGACTTTCACCGGCGACCTCAATGTTAGACGCGCGGCCCATACTGCAACATTGCTCTTGGATGGCAGGGTGCTGGCCGTAGGCGGGTCGCACTCCATCCATAGCGCGGAACTGTACGATCCGGCCACGGGGCATTGGACTCTCGCCGGCAGCCTCAATACTCCTCGTTACGGTTACCACACGGCAACGTTGCTCCCTGATGGCAGGGTGCTGGTCGCGGGCGGGAGGTATAACGTCGCGAGCGCGGAACTGTACGATCCGGCCACGGGAACTTTCACCGTTACCGGCAGCCTCAATACTGGCCGGCAGGGCCACACGGCGATGTTGCTACCCAACGGCAATGTGCTGGTAGCTGGAGGGCTGAATCGCGATATTGGACCACTGGCAAGCGCGGAACTCTACGATCCGGCCACCGGAAATTGGAGACCGACCGGCAACCTCAATGTTGGCCGCTGGTACCATACCGGAACATTGCTTTCCGATGGCAGGGTGCTGGTCGCAGGTGGCTGGCGCGGCCAGGGCCCAAACAGCACGTTAGCGAGCGCGGAAATTTACGACCCGGCCACGGGAACTTGGACGTTCACAAGCGACCTCAATAATGCTCGGGCCCGCCACACGGCGACGTTGCTCTCCGATGGCATCGTGCTCGTCGCAGGTGGAAATGACCACGGCAGCATTATCGCGACTGCGGAATTGTTTCTAGGGCCGCTGCGCTTTCGACAACCAGGGAAATGAAGTCAGGTGCAGGTTTCACGTCACTCGCGCCGAAGACGACAGCAGACTCGATCATTTTGCATTTTGCGATCCCGCGGCGGGTGCCTGGATAACGAAAGCCGCAGTTGGCAGTCTCTCCACTCCGGCCAACACGGCCGAGTTCAGCGCCAAGCTCGTTTCGAGGACGTCAGCCAAGTCACGATCATCGTGAGTGTGACTGACGATGGCTCGCCCGGGAGATCGGACACCAATTCGATCAGCCTTGATAACGCTTGACCGTGCGGGTATCCCGCAATTCGGCCTTGTGGCTGAGGGCGGCGGTGCCGGTGGTTCTCTGACAAAGATTGACACAGGCACGCCGGCTCTAAGCGGGCCTAATACTTACACCGGCGGGACAACGATTGAAGCAGGCACGCTTCTGGTGCAGACGAAGAACGCTTCAGCCACAGGCACCGGGCCGGTACAAGTTAACGCCGGCACCTTGGGCGGGAGGGGCAAAATGTCAGGCGCAGTTACTATTGGCAGCGGCACCGGCACGGGGGCATTCCTCGCTCCGGGAGTAAATGGAGCGGCGGGTCTAACGACTCAAAGCAGCCTCACTTTCAATGCCGACGGCACTTACAGTTGCGAGCTCGATACAAGCAAAGCCAAAGCGGACAAGCTCACAGCCAAAGGCGTGACCATCAACAGCGGCGCGGTCTTCTCCTTTGTTGCTTTGGGCAATCAAATGCTGGCGCAAGGCACGGTTTTTACCGTGATCAACAACACGTCGCGCGATCCGATCACCGGCACGTTCAGCAACCTGCCGGACGGATCGACGTTCACCGTCGGCAGCAACACCTTCCAGGCTAATTATGAGAGCGGCAACGGAAATGATCTAACACTCACTGTGGTCCCTTGAGTGCCGTTGATGGCTGAGCGTTGACCACCGTTACAATCGTGGCGGCGTTTTATCGTTCGAGTGCGACTCACGATTTGCCCGAAGACGCAGCGACAACGTTTCAGCTTCCTCAAGCCATTCCAGCTTCTCACGGAACGTCGTTTGAAGTCCGACCAGTAAAGCCTGTTTTCTGGCCCCATCGAACGTGCACCATTGCCATTCAGGATGAGCACGCCCGATTTCTAACATGTGGGGACTGATCACGGATCACAAATCACTGATCTCCCATTTTTCCTCCAGATAGGCGGCAGATTCTCGCCGTATTTCCAAATCAGCCACGGCAATTCCAATGCACGCATCAGGCGCGGAACGAATCGGTGCGGCTGAGTCATCAGTCGCAGAAGCCATCCTAAATATAACCGGTCCGCCCAATCGGGAATCGGAATCTGCTCGCCGGTGACAAAACCCAGCGCGGCGCCGGTGCAATGGATCGCAGGCCGATGGGACGAATTCTCGCGCAAATAATAACCGAGTTTTTCCTGTGCGCCGCTGCCGATCGCGATTATTACATGCAGTGGGCGATTCTCTTCCAGGAGCGAAAGGAGATTGCGGTCTTCAATTTCCAACTCGTACCGCGGCGCAACATAACAGTTCTTGCTGGCAATTGGAAACCGTTCCCGGCGCGACCATTGGAATAATTTTTGCCGCGCGCGTTCGCTGGAAAGTACCCAGAAAATTTCTTCGGCTCTCTCCCCTTTCAATCTGCGCAGCAGATGCTTCAGATATTTCAATCCCGAGATGCGGTCAATCTTCTCGCGCCGAAACAAGCGCCACAGCAGAGCCATTAAACCGCTGTCGGCAATCGCCAGATCAGCCGCAAGCACAACGCGCCGATATATCTCGTCTTCGCGCAATCGCGCGAAACAGGTTCCCGAAGGTGCAATCAAAAAGCCGCCGCGCCGATCCATTGAAGCCAGTGCTTCATTGACATCGCCGTTGAAGAAACAAATACCGAGGATCTGGCAGGTCGAAGGCATTGGAGCACCGAACGCGCAGGACGTATTTTAGGCATCTTGCTTGACGCGTCGAGCAGGCTTCCCAGCGTGCGGTCCCAAGCGGGCAAGATGCCCGCCCTACGAAACAGCCATGATGGATGCGTTACATTTCGTTTTGCCCAGAAATTTGGTAAACTCTCGGCCGGTGCAAAAACTGGCGACGACACGGACACTCAGCCAAGAGTCACCACTGCGTGATAGCCGTTCTTCGGTGCGAGTTGTGCTGACTGTTTTGTTTGTAGCCGCGCTGTGGTTTGGACTTTGCAAAGAGCTCAGCGGGGAATGGTCGGTCAACGAGCAATACAACTTCGGCTGGTT
>QHOF01000059.1 GCA_003219335.1 Verrucomicrobiota bacterium
TAGCTAGACTGTGGAATCGCACAAGCTCCTGCAAAGGAAACCGGCGCGCGTCCGAGTCAGCTAGAGCCTTCCGCATGCTAACGGACGTGACCCCCAGGTTCCGAATCGGGCCTGTCCTGTTCATCGACGTCGTGGGATATTCGAAACTGCTCGTTAACGACCAAACGAGACTGGTTCGCCGGTTGAATGAGCTTGTGCAGGCAACGGAGCAGGTTCGCCTGGCCAGCAAGAAAAACAAACTGCTGCGGATCGCAACCGGCGATGGAATGGCGCTGGTTTTTCGCGATAGCCCTGAATCTCCCGTCCGATGCGCATTGGAACTTAGCCAGGCACTAAAGAAGGAGACGCCACCAATCCCTGTCCGAATGGGAATCCACAGCGGACTCCTGAATGAAGTCATGGATGTTAACAATCGCATGAATGTAACCGGCGCCGGAATTAACATCGCCCAGCGCATCATGGATTGCGGAGACGCCGGGCACATCTTGCTTTCGAAGCACGTAGCTGAAGATCTCGAGCACGACGAGCGTTGGCGGCCTTGTTTGCATGACCTGGGGCAATGCGAGGTTAAACACGGTCTCCGGGTTGAGGTGGTCAACCTCTATACTTCGGAAGCTGGCAATCCGCAGTTGCCTGAAAAAATTCGACGAACCCGCAGAAAGCGCGTTGCAAACTCAGCGTTAGTCCTAAGCGGCGCCGGCATCCTGGGTTTGCTGGTTCTCGGAACCAGTTGGTTTGTTACGGCTCATTTTCAGAAATCGAACGATGATCAGTTAATGAGCGTAGCTGCGGGCACGCCGGCAGCAACCCCAGTGGCACCGACCATGAGTACACCGGATCTCACTTTGGCAAATACGACGTTAGGCAAATCGGTTTGGCCACAACCCCTGAAAACTGCCCCCGCATCACGCACACAAGAATTGTTTGCCGGCACATGGCGGGGAGCCCTTCACAGTGTCGGGCCGCAAAGCACATGGGATTCGCAGATCGAGCTGACAATCGACCAATCAGAAACACACTGGAGTAACATGAGCGGCGGCTCGGTCTCTCGTCAGGGCAGGACGCTAACCTATAAACGCTCCTACAAACTGGGCCGAAGCACAAGTGTGCAAGTGCAGGCGAGCTTAACGGTCAACGAGGATGGCAGTACAGCAGCCTATTCGACAAGCCAGGTAAGTGTAACAGGAAAATCTGTGTCCAAGACATCAGGAAAAGGAATTCTCGAAAAAGTCCAGTAGCATTATCGGGACTCCGAATGTGGATTTTCGTGGGGCCGTCGCTGACCAGCCAAGGGCCCGCCTAGCCAATGGCCGGAAAAGGCAGGACGCTAGCGCTAGTGTGTTGATTGCAATTCCAGTTACACTGACACAGATCCGCAAGATTCGATCTTTCCTGTCGCAGCGATCGTTACTCCGCGTACCTGTCCGGGAGTGAACGCCGTCAAGTCGTGGGGCACGACGATCACAAGCAAAGTATTCGGGAGATAACTTCCTATCTCCAAATCAGTGTCGGTTCTCCCGTGCTCCATGCAGTCAACTTTGCCAACGATTGTGCCAGTTTCGCCGACATGCTTTTTCGCTTCCTGCGCGTTGTATTCGCGCTCGTTTACCTGTTAGCCGTAGGTCTGGTGCGTGGTTGTCTCAGCGGAGACGAAAAAGCGTTCGACAGAATAGTCGGGCGATCTTACGGTGATTTGTACATTGTGTTGCGTCGGAATTGGTCGCTGGTCGTTCTAACATTGGCTCTGATTCCGGCGTGCAGCCAGCGACCGGCAGTCCGGCAGCCTCTGGATCAGCGCGTATATGTATGGCAACGGCAGTGGACTTCCGCTGTATCAGACGCGGTCGTCGCGAGTGAAAAGCAACTAGACGGCGTCGTTGCGCTCGGAGCGGAACTCGAATGGAATGGCGCGATTGCTCGACCGATCGAGAGCAATATCGATTGGAAGGCGCTGCGACACTGCAAGCGATGCGGCGTCGCCCTCCGCGTAGCGCCAATTGCGGATTTGAAAAACGTAGGTGATCGCCGATCGGATGCAGTTGCAGCGGAAGTGCGCCGACTGTTTTCAGAGGCAGAGAAAGAAGCCCCGATCACCGAGTTGCAGCTCGATTTCGACTGCGCCGAAAAAGACCTGCTGGCTTACAGCCGATGGGTCGCTGTTCTGCGAAGGCTCGTCACGCCCGCCAGACTCGTTATCACGGCCCTGCCGGCTTGGCTCGACTCGGCGGCGTTTCCTCAACTGATCGCTAACTGTGACAGCTACGTTCTTCAAGTCCACTCGGTGCCACTGCATAAATCAGCGGCAGACTGGAAAATTTGCGATCCGGCGCTCGCCCAACAGTGGGTTGCTCGAGCGGCAGCTTACAAAAAGCCGTTTGCCGTTGCGTTGCCGACGTATCGCTGCATCGCAGGTTACACACCTGCCGGCAGATTACTCGGTGTGACAATGGACAGTGTGCAGGGTCGATGGCCACCTGACACCAGGCTGCACGAAGTCGCTGCGGACCCCGACGACTTGGCCGATCTTATTCAGAAATGGCAGAAGCGCCGCCCGGCTGAACTGCGCGAGATCATTTGGTATCGATTGCCTGTTGCCACTGACGCGCGAAACTGGCGCTTTGCAACGCTTGCCGCGGTCGCAAATGGAAGAAGGCCTCGTCGTCAGGTGGACATTGTCAGTGAAGGCACGAATCCGGTTGATATCGCAATCCGCAACAATGGCGAAGCCGATGAGCGATTAAGATTCGAGTTAGTCGTCAGTTCCGATGAACCGCCGATTGCGGCCGACGCGTTGAGAGGCTGCTCGGTCGAACTGCGTGAGGCCAAGACTATTTTTGCGACAAACGATGGCGAAGCCTTGCAGGTGCGACCAGGGGAAACATACAATGTCGGTTGGCTGCGCTTTGCCAGTCGCGTGAACCTGCAGTTTCAGCTTGTGAGACATTAAAGCGTGAAAGCTCTCGTTCTTATCAGCATCATCGCTGTCACCATTGTCGAAGCTCAAGCGACTGGCTGGTTTGGCCCCATGGTTTATTTGGATAAAGGTGGCCGCAATGTGGATGCCTCTCCAGAATTTTATTGGGACCTGGAGCTAAAAAGAATAGCGCGCGATTTCAATGCGCCGGAGAAGCTTCTTCAACGTCCGCTAAAGAGCGGAGATTTTCGGGCAGCATTGCTTGAGCTAACCGCCACCGCCGATCAAGGCGATTTTGAAGACGCGCTGAAGACCGGAAGAATCAGACCGACGGATCCTGAGCAAGCGCGGCAGGCACACGAAGCGGCGCGGCAGATTATTCAGTCGGCGAACGCGCAATCAGCCCTGTCACTGCCGCAAGAATTTCCGTCCGAGTTCTCAGACTACCACCGCGGAGCTTTCGCTTACCCCACCGCGGAGCTTTCGCTTACCGACGAGGCCCTGAACATTTTCGCGAAGCCCGCGACGCCTGGATGGCACTGCTAAATCGGCCACCGGAAGAACGGCATTATCGAACCGTTTGGGCTGCGTTCATGCTCGGTAAGCTTGCATTGAAAACAGGCGCCCCCGAGGCGCAGAAATGGTTTCAACAAACGCGCGAGCTCGCCCGGCAAGGTTTTGCGGACTCACTCGGCCTAGCGGCGGATAGCTATGGCTGGGAAGGCAGGGCGGAATGGAAACAAGATCATCCTGCGGAAGCCGCGAAGTTGTTCCTTACGCAACTATCCTTAGGCGATGAGAGCGCAGTCGTCTCGATCAAGGCGCTGATCCCGGACAGGCAACCTGTAGGGGGAATGCTGAACTACAACGTGGTTGAATCGAATGAGGAGCGCGACCAATGGGAACCAAAAAAGAAACTGAGCGAGGAGCAAGAATTGGCGGCACTCGAACGCGCAGCGAAGGACACATTGTTACGACGGCTGGTCACTGCGCATATTCTGGCGACTGGTTCAACCGGCGCCTATTTTTCTGAAGAGGGCGATTCTGCTCAAGCCCGGGCGCGGCGATGGTTGCAAGTGATTAAAGCTGCCAACCTCGAGCGCGTTGAAGACGCCGAATATCTCGGATGGGTCGCTTACATGCGCGGCGATTACACGAATGCTGCGCATTGGCTCAAGCTTTCCGGCGGTGGCACGCCGGCGGCGCTATGGCTTAAAGCAAAACTCGAGAGACGGGATGGCCAGCTTAATGAAGCGGTCAAGGCAATGGCAGACGCATGGAAAATATTGCGTGACACACGCGCTTACACTGGCCGGGCGGGAACATCGCAAGTGAGCTCCTACTACTCAGGCTTGGCTGATTTCGATTACGTCTATCGCGACGAGGCGTCTTCCTGGAGCCTAAGCCAAGAAGCGCGCGGCGATTTCGCTGCGCTGCACTTACAGCGGGGCGACTTTGTTCAGGCGCTGGACATCTTTTTCAAGGGCAATCTTTGGGATGATGCCGCGTATGTCGCTGAGTCTGTGTTAACGATAAACGAGCTTAAGCGCTACGTTGGCCAGCTTCCCGCGCCAACGGCTTCGCCGACGCCGATCATGGCAAGGACCTATGGCTGGCAAGACAAATTAAGTGCTACCGAAAAACTGCGCTATTTGCTGGGGCGCCGGCTCGTCCGTGAACATGGTTATGAGGAAGCTGCGCGCTACCTGCAACCGCCATTTGATCAGATTCTTCGCCATTATGTCGAAGCTCTGCACGCAGGAGCGAATAAAATGCTTCCGAAAAAGGAGCGTGCTCTCGCATTATTCCGTGCCGCCTGGATAGCGCGCTACGATGGCATGGAAATAATGGGAACTGAGATGGCGCCCGATGGATTTACGGAGGACGGACAATTTCCGGTGCCTGATATTGGCGCGCAACGCGCCACTGGAAAAGTGAAGGAGATGACATATGCCGGGACAAAGACGGTGTCAGCTCCCCTCAAAGCGACGCGTGAAGAGCGGAAGCGAGTAGCACGAAGCAAAGCGTCGCCTGATATTCGTTTTCACTATCGCCTGATTGCGGGCGCGCTTGCCATTAAAGCCGCCGCGCTTCTGCCCAACAATTCGGAAGAAACGGCAGATGTAATTAACATGGCTGGGCGCTGGACAAAGGAGCAGGACGAAAAAGTCGCAGACAAATATTTTGATCTGTTAGAAGAGCGCGCTGGAGAAACAGACATCGGCCGGGCCGCAGCTGCTCGGCGGTGGTTTGTGGACATGAACGGGCCTTGGAGCGCAAAGCTTGAGCTCGAAGAAAAGCAAATGAAAAGGGAAATCGGATTAGATGATCCTTATGAGCAGCAGCTGGAGCCACCGCAGAGCCCGAGCCCGACGCCATCGACAGGATAGATGTCTGGCACACAGCAAGCGGCTGGCGTCTCAAAAGGAGACCAAAGGGCTCCGTAACTCGGGCATGGAGGCAGAAGTGGGCCCCCCGTTTGCCCTTCATTTTGGCGTCAACATAAAAAATTCTAAATGGGGCGCTTCAAGATCTGCAAATGATAAAACGACGCCGGACTGTGCGCCTCAGCACGTCGTATGGAACAAGCCGCCTACCGGCTCGTTTTCCGCGAGCTTGTTGTAAAGCGCTGCTGCCTCGTTGGTGGGCAACACGTGCACGGCGATTTGATGTTCCTTTAAAAAATCCAGTGTCTCTGGCGGAACGTGAAGGCACTCGGCCATACCGCGCGAGAGGACAACGGTGGTCGCACCGTGATCCAGCAATTCCTGCACGTCGGCGATTTGGATTCCGGGGCTATGGCCGGTGCCTGTTTCGCGCCAGTTCCATTCGCGCGAACCGCCGGGGAAAAGTTTTGCATCCTTGTAAGGCTCAGTTTCCCCTTCGACCTCTAGCCGGCCCCAGGAGACGTGCTTAATGCATGGCGAACGACTCCCAACGGGATCGCGACCCCCAATCTTTTCGGCATTGTCGGTCTTCATAATAAACGATTCGCCAGCGACTAAGCGCGCAGTTGTCTGCCTCGTCACATCACAGTGATCGCAACGTCATCGCAAAGACAACGCCAAAAGTGGCGGCGCCGGCGATCAGCCAGGCAATTGCCCCAAGCAAAATTGCCCGGGTTACGGATTGGATCAGCTTTCGTTGCATTCTGAATTAATCAACGAAACCCAAGGGCTCAGCGTACGTTTCGCGATTCCAAATTTTTCCATCATTATTTCCCGGTGAAACTGACTTTCCTCGGCACCCGCGGCGAGATCGAGAAACGGACGCGCCGGCATCGGATGCACACATCGCTGATGGTCTCGTATCGCGGCGCCAATGTGATGATCGATTGCGGCCTTGACTGGCTGGGAAAATTTCAGCGGCTACATCCCCGCGCGACTGTGCTCACGCACGCGCACCCTGACCACGCGTGGGGCTTGAAAGACGGCGCGCCTTGCCCCGTGCACGCGCCGCAAAAAACCTGGCAAACTTTAAAATATTGCACCGTCAAAGACCGGCATCTGATTAAAGAGCGCGCGCCTACGCAGATTTGTGGCATCACATTCGAGGCGTTTTCGGTCGAACACTCTATTCTAGCTCCAGCCGTGGGCTATCGAGTGAGCGCAGGCCGTGCGCGCATTTTCTATGCACCGGACCTTGTGTATATCCACGACCGCGGCCGAGCACTCAAAGGCGTGCAAATTTACATCGGCGATGGCGCTACTCTCACGCGCTCGTTCATTCGCAGGCGCGGCGAAACGCTCATCGGTCATGCACCAGTTCGCACGCAACTGACGTGGTGCGAAAAAGAGGGCGTTCCAAAAGCCATCATCACCCATTGCGGCTTGGAAATCCTCAGCGGCGACGAGCGCAAACTTTCCGCAAAGCTGCGCGTCATGGCCGCAGAGCGCGGCATCGAGGCGCGCATCGCTTACGATGGAATGGAGTTAACACTGTGAGATCGATCCGCCGCTGTCGCTTCCACGATCCAATGGATTTCGGACGCTAGGCCGTCGAACTTTGAATTCTTGTCCGTTCGTACTACTATCGAGGAAAGCTTTCGCAGCTTGCGGAAATTTTTGTATGACTGCACGGGACGTAACACAGGCATCCCGCCTGTCTCGTCGAACGGGCATCCTGCCTGGTCGCAAACGAGCAGGCTCGCCACGGGACGAGTTCGTCCGAACGGCGAACTGGGAAGCCTGCACGACCTGTCAGGCTCGCCACGGCGAGTCCGTGCTGTGGCGGACTGGAAGCCTAAGTTACTCTGGCTGCGGCTACGCCACGCTGGGTTCATTCGAGATTGAATGAAAGCCAACCTTTCTTTTGGCATTCCGAGCGAAAGTCTTGCCCTGAGCGAAGTCGAATGGGTCGAGGAATCTCAGTTTTTAAAAAAACAAGTCTGACAGCACCGTGAAAGCCGGTTTTCTGGAGAAACTCATCGAGCGACTCGGGCGCATCGGGCCGGAGGAGGTGCAGAATTATTTTCTGCGCCTGGCGCAGGAGAAAGGTTTCCTCGAGACAGTTTTCAATGCCATCCAGGAAGGCATCATTGTCACCGACTCGAAAGGCAGGATTACGTATCTGAACGATGCAGCTTGCGAATTATTTGGGTTGGAGGCAGGCGATGCGATCGGCAAACGGCTGGACGAACGCATCCGGGGTCTCGATTGGGAATCTCTTACCCAAAGCGGCGGGCCGATCAGTCGCGACATGGAAATTTTTTACCCGGAAAATCGCTTCATCAATTTTTACATCGTGCCGCTGGTGATGGAGCAGCGAGAGGCTGTAGCCGGAGTCCGTGACTCCGGCCGGCCGGGATCGACGATCCCGGCTACAGCGGAGGACGTTGGCCATGTCATGATCCTGCGCGACATCACCGAGAGCCGACGGAGCGCCCAGCAAACCATCGAGTCAGAACGTTTGAACGCGTTGATGCTGCTGGCCGCAGGCGTGGCGCATGAGATCGGCAATCCGCTCAACTCGCTGCATATCCATTTGCAATTAATGGAGCGCAGCGTGCAAGAGCTGCGCGATGGCGCAAAGGCAGAGCTGCAACAGTCGATCGATGTCGCCCGTTCGGAGGTCAACCGCCTGGATTCGATCGTCACGCAATTCTTGCGAGCCATCCGGCCATCTCGGCCGCAACTTCGCCCGGAGAATGTGAACGCGATTGTCGAGGAAGCGGTGCGCTTCTTTGCCCCGGAGATTCAGGACCGCGGCATCGTGGTGAAGCAAGAACTGCGCGCGGACCTGCCTTTGCTTCAGCTGGATCGCGATCAGATGAAGCAAGCGTTTTACAACGTGATCAAAAACAGTCTCGAAGCCATGAAGCGCCACGGCACCTTGCGCATCCACACCGATCTGGACGATACGCACGTGCTCATCAGGTTCGTCGATACCGGTGGCGGTATGTCGGCGGAAAACTTGAGCCGCGTCTTCGAGCCTTATTTCACAACGAAACCTGCCGGCACAGGTCTTGGATTGTTAATTGTGCGCCGCATCGTGCGAGAGCATGGCGGCGAACTTTCCATTGAAAGCGAAAAGGGGAAAGGTCTCACGCTTACGATTCGTTTGCCATATATCGAGAAGCGCATCCGAATGCTGGAAGCGGGCGAAGCCAGAGATCAGGGATCGGAAGTCGGAGGTCAGTGATTGGCCGTAACACAGCCATCTTGGCTGTCTGTTCAGGCGGGCATCTTGCCCGCAGACAGTGCAAGCTGGAAGCATGCACGACCGAACAAGCAAGGATGCCTGTGCTACACCGCTGTTAACCGCCGCCAAAGACGCTTTTCAGCCAATCTTCGAACTGGCGAAAGAGAAGTTGCAGGTAAGCGCCGGGCGATTCCTTGAAGAGTTCGATGATGCGCGGGCTCAGGTCCTGCTTCGGTTCATCAATCGTGCCGGACAAATGCACGGTCGTCCAGAGATAGCCGCTCCGTTCACGATTGAAAACTTCTTCGGCGTGCGGCAGCCAATCGAGATAGCGGCGAGTGAAACCGAGCCTGAGCGTGCCGCCAAGAACGCGGCGCTCGATCGATATCTCGCCCTCGATCCGAAGTTTCCCTTTGTCTTCAATCGAGATGTCTTTGATATCGATCCTCGGATAGCGCCAGGTAAAATTCAGTGAGCAATCGTCCAGTTGCAGATATTCGAGCGATTTATTCCGGGCGACTTCTGCAAGCTCGGTCAGAACAGGGAGATTCTCGACGCGCCCCTCGTGCACGCGCAGCGCGCCGTCTCCGAACGAACTTTCCAACTTCGGATTTTCGCCGCCCCAATGAACTTCTCCAGAAGCGTTGCCCCTTAGACTCTGTTTCCATTGCGCCGGCAACCACGCGCGAACGGGGACGCGATCGAACTTCGCTCTGACATCGACGCTTTTATCTTTGCCGATGCCCGCATGTCCCCCGGCATGAATGCTTTCGTCGCTGCGTGATTCAGACGCAAGGTCGATATCGTAAACCGTCAAAAGCGTCTTTGTGATGAGTATGTGTGCGCGGCGAAGATCCAGCTCCGGTACCAGCGCCATTTTCAATCTGCCGCCGGTCGCGAAGTACTCAAAGTCCAGGCCGTGCGGCGTGATGAGTAGCTGGGTTCCGAAGAATCCTGCCGGCTCGCCACGAAATCGCCAGGTGATGTCGGAATGTTCCGATTCGACGTGTTTCAGAAAGACCCGGTTCGGCAGGAAAATCGAGAACCACGGCTTTGGCTTAACGGCCTCCGGATTCGCTTGGTAGATTTGAATTGCCACCTCGCCCGATTCAATGTGGATATCGCTAAACCTCCATTGGCGCACAAACACGCCCCACGGATTGAACCGGGCAGTGATGCCGTGGGCATCGAGTGACTTCAGCGCTTTTTCGCCATTCCGCGCCGTGAAACTGTCACTCTGCGCCACCAGCGGGCTGACACGCCGAATCGGCGCATAATCGCTGGCAGGAAAATGCAAACCTTTTGCCGTTTCATTTTCCATCGCCGCGCGAAACGCATCGCTTTCGATGTAGTGAGTGGCCAGCGGACTGAAAAAAAAGATCGTGCCCGCACCGACAACCAAAACGATAAAAATCGCAATCGCAGCGGCAAGGATCAGTAGTTTCCTTCGCAAGGATAAAGCTGACTTAAGAACGAATCACGAAGTCCGGAGGTGATCTTTGTCATTCGGGCTTCGTCATTCCTTCGCCATTCGTCATTCGGATTTCGTCATTTTGTTCATCCCCAGTTGCGCAAAGAGAAACGCGTAAATGTCTGCCAATTGTTTGATGCGCTCGCTTAAGGCGGTGCCAATCCCGTGCCCAGCACTGGAACTAGTTCGCAGAAGGATCGGGTTCTTAGATTTGTTCGCTTCATCCAGGCGCGCGATCATTTTGCGCGAGTGATACGGCGCGACTCGCCCATCGTTCGCGCCGGTCATCATCAGAATGGATGGATATTTTGTTGCATCGACAACGTGGTGATAGGGCGAATACGCATAAAGCGCCTTGAATTGTTCCGGATTCTTCACCGTGCCGAATTCTGTGACATTGAACGCGCCATTCGGCGCAAGCTCGACCCGCAGCATGTCGTAAATGCCCACCTGCGAAACGACCGCTCGCATCAAATCGGGATGCTGCGTGATCATCGCGCCCATCAAAAGGCCGCCATTGCTTCCGCCCTGGATCGCCAGTTTCTCGGGACGCGTGTATTTCTCCTTGATCAGGTATTCGGCTGCAGCGGCGAAATCATCGAACACGTTTTGCTTTTTTGTGAGATTGCCGGCCTTGTGCCAGCCTTCACCGAACTCCCCGCCGCCGCGGATATTTGCCACCACATAGAGACCGCCGCGATCGAACCAGAGCCGGCGCGTGAAATCGAAATTCGGCGACATGCTGATCCCGTATCCGCCGTAACCGTAAAGCAGCGTCGGGTTCTGCCCGTCGCGTTTCATGCCTTTTCGAAAAATGATGTTGACCGGAATTCTTGTGCCGTCCTTTGAAGTTGCGAACTCGCGTGTCACTTCGATGTCGGCAAACGAGACCGGCGACGTGCTGCGCAAAACCGTCTTCACCGGCTCGGTTTTTTCCTTCACAGACTGGAACCATGCCGCCGGCTCAGTATAACTGACATCGCGGAACAGGAGCGACCCATCTTCCAATGCAAGCATTTCCTGCACTGCCGATATTTTTGGAGTCGGGATGATCGTTTCGCCTTTGCCGTCCAGGCCGAAACGCCGGATTTGAGAGGGTCCGCCAAGCAAGTCGCCAACGTAGAGCGCGTCGGCTGTAGGCACGATTTGCTCGATTACCGGCTCGCCCGTTGGAACGATCTCAACAGCTTTGCTTAGTTCCGGCGTCTCCAACGGCAGGCGCAGGATCTTGCCGCGCGGCGCGCCTGCGCGCGAAAGCAGGTAGAGCGCGTTATCGCGTCCCAGTCGCGCGGCTTTGATCTGGTCGCTGAATTGCGTGATCTGCTTCCACGCACCGTGTGGTTCGAGCAAATAATGCGCGAAATCCCCGCCATCGCCGTTCGCTACGGTCGCGAGGATGTATCGGCCGTTGCGCGAAGCCTCGAGAACGATCTCCGCAATCCGCGGAAAGTCTTTTCCAATGCAGTAAATGTCCTCCGTGTCGGGCGTGCCGAGTTTGTGAAAATAAATCTGCTGATAAAAATTCAGATCGGCTTCAGGTCGCTCGCCTTTCCGGGGAAACCGCGTGTAATAAACCCCGGTGCCGTCGGCGTCCCATGCCGCGCTGCCCCCGGCCGTGGGATATTGCACGTCCGCAATCGTGTCCGGCAACGCTTTGCCGGTGGCGGTTTCGTAAAAGTGCAGGGTGCCGTCTTCGCTGCCGCCTTTGGAAAGCGAAACAGCGACATGTTTACCATCCAATGACGGCGCGTACCAATCGATCGCGGTCGTGCCTTTGGCGTCGAGCACATTCGGGTCCAGCACGACCCTTTCCGATTTAAGATCATCGGCCGACGCCAGCGTCACCAGCAAAGGCTGCTGCTTTGGCGGCTGGAATTTCATCGCGAACAAGATTCCCGGCCGCGAGACGAGCGAAAAATAACTGGGCGATGTTTTCGCGTACCACTCGGTTAATTGTTTCTCGATCGCCGCTCGGTTCGGCAACTTGTCGAGATACTGGCGGGCCCGCTGATTCTGGGCGTCCCACCATGCTTTCACCTGCGGGTCGCTATCTTGTTCCAGCCATTGATACGGATCTTCGACCGTCGTGCCGTGATATTCATTCGAGACCGGCTTCTTTGGGGTTTCCGGAGCCGGCTCGATTGCGGACAAGGTGACCAGAGCCAGTCCGCTCAGCGTGCTGATCAAAAACAGGAAGCGATTCGCAATCATGAGATGAGAAAAGACTGTCGCGCGCTACTTGCAACCGATTTCGCCGTTGTAGCCGGGATCGGTGGTCCCCTCAAGAATACGCGTCGCCTAACGGCCGGGATCATCCCGACGAGTCGGGACTACAGCTGACGCGCCGCGTATTTTGGATTTTTTACCTGTTTACGGACTGCCGCGAAAAGTTTGCTGATCCCCACCTGGCTCGCGTGATTGGCGAGAAACGCTGGGATCATGCCCCCGCTGTCGGTATAAACAGAGTAGGTTGCGCGCGTTTTAAGCGCGCCATCCGGCTCCAGCAGCCATCCGCCGTGGCAAATTTTTACCCGAACAACGCCCCTCTTTTCCGGTGGTCCGAGTTCATTCGCTTGCGCCCAGTGACTCATAAAGGTCAGACCATCAGTTGTGGGCCATGACTTCTTCTGTACGCACAATGTGTAATCGCGGTCTGCACAAATTTTTGGCGAGAGCCGCTGATAGCCAACAAGTAAGTCGCCGTCGCGTTTGATCAGTCGGCATTCAATCGTGTACGGCATGAACTTTGGATAATTCTCGAAGTCGTCAATCACCGCATGAACGGCGCAGGTCGGGGCGTCAATTGCGCCGATTGCCCTGAACTCTTTCAGCCCCGAATCGGTATGCGACCGGCTGTAGATGGCGACATCCCTGGTGTCGGCAGCCAGCTTCCAGCCATCTCGCGGGTTTACGGAACCGGACAAATCGGCGGCAAAGGCAGCCGAACTGCCAACGACAAAGATCGAGATCAGCGCGGGAAGAACTCGGCAAAGCATCGGGCGATGATACATCATTTCCTCTGCCTGGCTATGTTCTTTTGACCGATATTGAGAAGTGGGCCTGACGTTTGAATGACGAATCCAAATGCAAGCCGCGCGACTTGTTAAAACAGTCAAAAACGTTACAAGAGTTACAAATCGGAACCGCCCGATGTACCGTTGTAACGAGGTAACCTTTTTAACGACGTACCCGGC
>QHOF01000415.1 GCA_003219335.1 Verrucomicrobiota bacterium
TACCGTTCCGATCGGGGAGGTAGTAAACAATGCGGTAGTAGGTGCCTTCCCCCTTGCGATCACGATAAATTTTCACCACGGATGAGCCGCGCTTTACTTGAATCGGAAATCTGACTCTTTTCATGTTTTCGGTGCTTAACTGCGCTTTACTGTCCGAGAACTGACCGAAAAAACAAGTAAAACGTTCAAAAAAAGCGCAGTTTATCTATGAAAAAGAAATGAGCGGGCAACGGGAATCGAACCCGCATGGCCAGCTTGGAAGGCTGGAACTTTACCATTAAGCTATGCCCGCGTTTTCTAAGATGTGAAAAGTGACTTGTGACTGGTGATTAGTCAAAGCCATTGGCGAGGACGCCGAACGTGGGTCGCCGCTGCGATCGCTAGCCTTCGAATGCAGTGGCAACGAGAGTGGCGTTGTGGCCGCCAAAGCCGAAAGAATTGTTGAGCGCGACACGCACTCTCTTTTCGCGTGCGACATTGGGCGTGTAATCAAGGTCACATTCTTCGCCGGGATTTTCCAGATTGATTGTGGGCGGAATTACAGAATCGCGAATCGCCAGCGCGCAGGCGGCCATTTCGACTCCACCGGCGCCGCCTAACAAGTGGCCGGTCATCGATTTGGTGGAACTGATCGCCAGCTTGTATGCGTGCTCGCCGAAGACCTGCTTGATCGCGCGCGTCTCGCAGATGTCTCCGATATCGGTCGAAGTCGCGTGCGCGTTAATGTAATCGACCTGCTCTGGTGATATGCGCGCATGCTCGAGGGCGAGTTGCATGGCACGCGCGGCGCCTTCGCCGTCTGGCGGCGGCGCGGTCATGTGATACGCATCGGCGGAAACGCCGTACCCCGTGATCTCGCAATAAATCTTCGCGCCGCGCGCCCTGGCATGTTCCAATTCTTCGACCACGACAATTCCTGCGCCTTCGCTCATCACAAAACCGTCGCGGTCGCGATCGAATGGCCGGGACGCGCGCTCGGGTTCGTCGTTGCGCGTGCTCAGCGCTTTCATGGCTGAAAATCCCGCAACGCCAATTTCGACGATGGGCGCCTCCGAGCCGCCTGCCAGGAAGACGTCGGCGTCGCCAAACTTGATGATCCGCCAGGATTCACCGATGGCATTGTTTGACGTCGCGCAAGCGGTCACGATGCACAGATTAGGACCGCGGAGGTCGAACTCCATGGAGATAACGCCGCCAGCCATGTTGCTGATCAACATTGGAATAGTAAACGGCGAGTTTCGCCCGGGTCCTTTCGTCAACAAAATCTGCAACTGGTCCTGTAGGGTTTTTAATCCGCCGATTCCGGTGCTGACGATCACACCGAAACGATCACGCCGCTTGAGATTCGCTACATCAATCCCGCTGTCCGCGACCGCTATTTTCGCTGCCGCCATTGCAAGCTGCGTAAATCGGTCGGTGCGGCGGTTGTCCTTTGGATTTTTGAAGAACGGCTTGGGATCAA
Organism: Verrucomicrobiota bacterium; assembly: GCA_003219335.1. Taxonomy (GTDB): domain Bacteria; phylum Verrucomicrobiota; class Verrucomicrobiia; order Chthoniobacterales; family UBA10450; genus Udaeobacter. Next base: position 1,463 of record QHOF01000415.1, read on the forward strand.
AGCCGTGGACTTGTCCCCCGATCCGGCAATCGTATCCAGTTGTATCGAATGCATCGATTGCGTGAATGCCGCTGATGCCGTTCTTTAGATTTGACCAAAACGTCTCGAGGTCGTTGCCAATCGGCGTGACAACACCCATACCAGTGATGACTACTCGGCGATCGGCCATGGCGTTATAGCGTTAAAGCGTTGAAGCGTTGAAGCGTCAACTGGTTCCCATTCCGACGCTTTGCACGGTCTGGAAGAGTTTGCCCTCGGTCCTGATGGAAGGCGCGATGATGATCTCCGTCTGCTGAAACTCGGCAATGTTGCGCGCGCCCACGTTGCCCATGCAGGTAGTGATTGCGTCCACAAGATTTTGGCTGCCATCGAAGAGAATTTGTTTCAACGAACCGGTGGCACCCACTTTGATGCGGGTCCCTCGCGGAAGATTTGCGTGCGGAGTGGCCATGCCCCAATGGTAGCCACGGCCGGGAGCTTCAAGCGCCTTGGCAAACGCGCTGCCTACCATCACGGCGTCTGCGCCGCAAGCCAGCGCCTTGCAGACGTCGCCGCCGCGGCTCATCCCGCCATCGGTGATGATCGGCACGTAGCGCGACGTTTTCTTGAAGTAAGCGTCGCGCGCCGCCGCGCAATCTACCGTGGCTGTCACCTGCGGCACTCCGAGTCCCAACACACCCCGTGAAGTGCACGCCGCGCCCGGCCCGACCCCGACCAAAACCGCAGCTGGTCCGCACTCCATGATCTCCAGAGTCACATCGTAGCCGACTGTGTTCCCGACGATCACCGGAATGCGCATTTCGCGGCAAAATTTTTCCAGATCAAGCGACTTATATTCAGACGAAATATGCCGGACCGTGGACACGGTGCTCTGCACCACGAAGACATCCGCGCCAGATTCTTGTGCAATCCTGCCAAACTCGGCGGCGCGCTGAGGAATCGAACTGACTGCCGCGACCACGCCGGCATCTTTGATCTGGCGTACGCGCGCCGCGATGAGGTCCTCCTGGACGGGTTCTTGGTAAATTCGTTGCAGCAGCGCTGTAACCTCGGATTTGTTGGCTTCGACGATTTTTTGCAGAACTTCCTGCGGGTTCTTGTAGCGGGTCTGCACTCCTTCAAGGTTCAGAACGGCCAACCCGCCAAGTTTGTTCATGGCGATGGCGAAACCCACATCGACCACTCCATCCATCGCGCTGGCGAGGATCGGAATTTTCAGTTCGAGCGGCTCAGCGTTTTTGCGCGGCAATCGGAACGTAATATCGACTTCATTCGGGTTGATCGTTACGCGCCCGGGTACGAGCGCGATCTCGTCGAAGCCGTAGGTCACGCGCGCTTTGCGGTTTCGGCCTATCCACATTCCCATGTCTAAATGTTCTCCATCCTGAATCGTTCGTTTAAACTTCCGCAGTGCGGGCACCGGGGAAGCAACGCGTCCGTTCGATCTTCAAATTCCAACGCGCAAATCACGCAACGCAACCGGTGCTGCAGGGCCCGTCGCTCTCGCCGCCGGCGGTTCCATTCTCCAACTATCCAGAATAGAAACACCGCCGCAAGAAAAAGCAGCAGATAAATGGTGACGAGAGCGGCAAGACTGACGCGGATCACGGCGTAACGCTGGCTGCCGGCGCTTTCTGCGGGCGCGCGATATCGTTGCCCCATTGGACCGCCGCGGTTCCCCAAACGAGGAATGAGTCGGCTTTGCCGGCGCTCGCAGCGGTTCGCGGAAAACGGCAACGCACAATGTACAGGCGGGCTTGTTCGTCCAACGCCGGATCACCCGACGAGTTCACCGGGAAACAATACCGACATTCTCCCAGCGCGTTTACGGCGACGCGAAAGCGAATCGTTTGAGGCGTTTCTTCGTTGGACGCGATAAAGCTCGGCTCCGGCAAAGCCGGCGCGCCGAGAGGACTGAGCTCCTTTGAAAATGAAACCGACGTTTTGGCAACGCTGACGGGGGCGGTGGTTTTCTGACGGGCAAGCCGAACCGCGCCTGGGGGCTGGTAGCTTGGGATTCGCAGGTCGCGCTCCAGCGGTGGAATATCCTTCAAAGCCGGCTCGACTGCGGCGTAGGACGGCACATGCTCAGCCTTTGGCAGTGCGCGGAGCGTTGTTTCTGGCGGACGATGAGTTGTGAAAGCGAGCGCGGGATCTTCTGCATCAATCCACCGAAGCAGCGTCCGGCCTTCTTCAGAATCAGACGTGATGAATTCGACGCGGGCTGGCGGCGGCAGAAGCGCGACTGTTGGCGGATAAACAATTTGAAAAATGTAGAAACCGAGAGCGTGCGCGATGAATGAAAGCACCAAAAAGAGTGCAATCGCCAGTTTTTGCCGCCGAGGGGGGTCCCAGGTAAAGAGAAGCGGTTCGGCTGCACTCTCGATGGCGAGGCTGTTCATCGTGGCGGAGTCGCAGCCAGCGCAACCGAAGTGATCCCGTGTTCAAGCGCGGCATTGGTTACTGCGGCGACGGTTTCGTAGGAAGTGGAGCGATCGGCCTTGATAATGATCGATTGCTCCTTGCGCTTGGCTTCATCCAGTAATGGGCCCAGTTGCTCGATGGCGACTCGCTGGTCCTGGAAATAAATCGCCGGAACCGCGCCGCCGGTGATGCTGATGATTTGCTGATTGGTCTGCGGCCCGAGCGTAAACCGTGAAAACGGCATCGAAATGGAGATGCCGTGTTGCAGGATGAAATTCGAGCTCAGCAACAGGAAGAAAACGAGCAGGAAAACCACGTCCACGAGCGCAATGAGAACCAGCCAGCCGAAATTATCGGTGGTTGTTCGGGTGAGTTTCATGAGTGAAGAAGCTTTAAATGTTCAGTCTTAAGTGTTAAGTCTT
>QHOF01000060.1 GCA_003219335.1 Verrucomicrobiota bacterium
CAGGAGTGGTTGCCGCGCGAGGAGATTCTGACTTTCGAGGAGACTCTGCGAATCATCTGCATTGCAGCGGAATTGGGCGTTTCGAAAGTGCGAGTCACTGGCGGCGAGCCGCTGACGCGCCGAGACATTGTCCATTTCATTGCCCAAATACCAAAAATTTCTGGAATCAACAGCCTAGGTCTTTCCACGAACGGAACTTTGCTTGCGCGCCAGATTACATCTGGAAAAACGATGGCGAAGACTTTGCGTGACGCCGGTGTGCAATCCGTCAATATCTCACTCGATACGCTGGATCGAGAGGTCTATTCACAAATCACTGGCCGCGATTTTCACGCTCAGGTCCGCGAAGGAATTGATGCCGCAATAGCAGTTGGCTTCGACCAAATCAAATTGAATACTGTGTTGATGCGCGGCCGAAACGACGATCAACTGATCCCGCTGATCGAATTCGCCGGAGCGCGCGATTTGATTTTGCGTTTCATCGAGATGATGCCGGTGAGCACGACCGAGGTTCTCAGCGAAGACAACTTCATGTCGATTATCGAGGCGAAACGCTTAATCGAGTCGGTTTATGGCAGTCTGATCGCGGAGACGGAATTTCGAACGAACGGTCCAGCCGCGTATTACGAAATCCCCGGTCGCAAACAGCGTATCGGTTTTATCGGCGCGATGACCAACCTGCATTTCTGCGAGAACTGCAACAAACTTCGTCTTACCTGCGACGGGAAATTGCGCCCGTGTCTCGGCAGTTACCTGGAGTTCGACATCATGAAACCGTTGCGGGCCGGTGCGAGTGATGAGGAGCTTAAACGGTTCTTTCTCGACGTCGTTGATCGAAAACCTCGGGAGCACGACTTTCGAAATAATTACCAGCCGAACCGCAAGATGATCGCCATTGGCGGCTGACGCAGCGGATGGAGTAATGGAGTGATGGGAATAACGAAACGGCTGACGCACATCAGTTCCGATGGACGGGCGCAGATGGTTGACGTATCGGCCAAGCCGATGAGTAAGCGGAGAGCTGTTGCCACCGGCAAGATTCGAGTTCAACGCGACACGCTCAATCTGATTGCAAAAGATCAAATCGCCAAGGGAAACGTCTTTACCACCGCGCGGATCGCCGGCATCCAAGCTGCAAAGCAAACTGCGCAGCTCATTCCGCTCTGCCACACTCTGCCGCTTGGCGAAGTTCAAATCGAGATTGCCACTTCGAACGAGAGCGCAGAGGTGAAATGCACGGCGCAGACAGTTGCGCAGACCGGAGTGGAGATGGAAGCGCTCGTGGGCGTCACCGTAGCTTTGCTTACGATCTATGATATGTGCAAAGCCGTGGACAAAGAGATGGAGATTTACGACGTACGCTTGGTTGAGAAGACGAAGAGCACTGTAGCGCCGGTTTATGGTCGGAGAGGCGAAGAATCCCGGCGCTCATAGAGACAGCTCTACAAGCATGCAAATACAAGTTGGCATCATTACAATCTCGGACCGCGCCAGCGCGGGTGATTACAAGGATCTTGGCGGACCCGCGCTAAAGGAAGTGGCGCAAAAAGCAGGGTGGCAGATACTCGCAGAAGCGATTGTGCCGGACGACATAACACGCGTTCAGGAAACAATCCGCTCGTTTTCGCAGCAGGGCTGCGGTTTGATTCTGACGACAGGCGGGACCGGCATCGGTCCACGCGATGTCACACCCGAAGCGATCCGGGCGATCATGCGCGTTGAACTGCTCGGTTTTGGAGAGGTGATGCGCGCCGAATCGATGCGGATCACGCCCAATGCAATTCTCTCGCGCAGCCTGGCGGCAGTGGTCGATCACGCTCTGGTGATCGCGCTTCCTGGCAAACCGAGTGGCGCGGTCGAATGCCTCGGCTTTGTGCGAGGCGCAATTCCACACGCTGTGGCGGTGGCGCAAGGGACGCCGACGTCCTGCTGATCAGACACGCGCAAACTCGACTGCTTAAAGCAGTCAAGTTTGTGTCGAAGCTGGATCACCGAGCGGCTCGGCCAACCGATGTCAGTCAGGATAAATTAGCAGTCGCATTAACTGCTGGCCATAACCGGACAGGTGCGCGTCTGCACCCCGGCCGGAAACTACGTCACGCGTCAAATAGGAATATTCGATCGAGCTCTTCTTGACGTAGCTTAGCTCGGGTTGAGTCACATGCCTGTCGCTGGATTCAATTTTCAGCGGTACACCGGAACGCGCGAAAGAGACCGCCCACGATGATCCCTCATTTCGTTTTCCGGCGGCGAACATCCAGGGATAAAGCTTTGGCAAGTCGAAGTGCTGCGATTTTGGCAAGGTGACCTTGTAGAATGTCTCTTCATCATTGATAAACTCGGGAATGGTGAGCGCCGGATTTTTCCGTAACGCCAAGTACAGGCGCGCGACGTCGAGACCGGCGAGATTCATACCGTTGTAAATCCCATGGTGATTTGGGTCGTTTCTGAAAAATGTGTTGTACCACGCTTCGAACTGACGGCTGAGCATCAGGTTCAATTCCAAATGCAGATGCGCGCGCTCCCGGTTTAACCCCGTTCCTGTGTGGCCGATCACTGCAATGCGCTGGCCGCGTGCCACCATGTCGCCGGGCTGCACTGTGATCGAGTTAAGGTGTGCGTACAGGCTGTAATAATTCGAGCCGTTCCAGCAGTGTTCGATCACGATGTATTTTCCATAATTCGAGTAGCCGGGAACGAGATTGGTATGCACGACCTTCCCATCGGCAATGGCGCGCACCTCATCTAGTGCCTCGCCATTTGCATCATGGCGCAAAGGACGAATATCGATGCCTTCGTGAAAGCGTGTGTAAGCGAGGCCGGCTGCGGTGTCGATAGGATCGCGCACAAAGCCGTATTGGCCGCCCTCCCACGGCGTCGATTTCACGCCTTTGTAATTGCGCTCGACGTACTGATAAAAGGCCGCACCGCCACCCGAGAACAGAGCGTCATTATCCGTCGGCAAGACAAGATCGAGAGCGTGATTTTGCGCGGCCTGAGCTCTCATCGAGATTGACAAAAAAATAACAAGCCCGACTGCGGCAGCGAATAATCGCATGGTGGATTAATGCGATTGACGTTTTCCTTGTCCGATTAAGCGCCAGTCTTTTTTCATCAAGTCAATGTCGGCTGCGGTCAATCCGGAAGGAACGTAGATTTTTCCATCAGAAACACGCTTGTCGATTTGGAGTTCCGTGATTAGCCGGCCATTGATGAAAACAAAGAGGAAACTGCCGCGGCGCTCAACGCTTAAAGTGTCCAGCACGGTGCGTCCGTGCTCGTCGAGCTGAATCAGCGCGCCATACGTTCCGGCTGGGGCCGGATAGGGCGAAAATGCCATGACATCTCTTTCCGAAAGCCACGGCATCTTTTCGATGGCAACATCTTTGCCGGAAAATTGCGTGTGCACCGATGTGGCGAAAACCTCGGTATCTCGAGAATTCGCCTGCGCATGCACGCGGAAAGTGCAATGCCTTTGTTTAGCCACGCCTGCGACCGACACCCAAAGCAGACAAAAAGCGAATACCGTGAAAATCTTCATGCGATTGACTCCAAAGCCTTCGCCAGTTGATAAAGAGTTTGACAGGAATTTTGCAACTCCGAAAACTTTCGGGCTGTTTAAAACACTCTCATGAAGCGCCGCATTCTTTTGCTCATTCTTATGCTTTTTATGGCGGAGGGCATCTTTGGCCAGGAAGCCGCACCGGCGCCGACACCGGCCCGGAGACGCGGGTGGTTGAGCCGTATTCTCCATCCATTTTCTCCAGAAGCGGTCCCGCAATACAAAGACCCAAGGCTGCGCGGGCTCGCTGTCGATCTCCAAATCACGCCGCAGACCGTAAAGCTGTCTGAAGTTCGCCAGCTCGCAATCAAAGTGACGCTGACAAATCTGTCCAAGCGTCCTGTGGCGCTCGACTTTCCGACGAGCCAGCGGATCGAAATTTATCTGAAGAATTCTGCAGGCGAAATCCTGACAAAGTGGTCCGACAATCACGCTATCGCGGAAAAGCCCGCCACCATTCTCATTAATCCGCAGGAACGGATCGAATACAACGAAACAATCTCGACACGCGATCTTACGCCGAACAAGGTCTTTATCGCTGAAGTGTTTTTCCCGCAATACCCGGAGTTGCGCATCCGGCAAAAATTTCTAGCGGTGCCTTGAGAGAGAGTTGATAGCCCATAGCTGATAGTTGATAGAGGATAGATTCGAATGGTGGCGATCAATCAACTATCAACTAACAACTATCAACTCTTTTCCGACTACCATACCCATCCGCAGGGACATCGGGTGCAGCGGTATACGGAGGCGTTGCTTCAGCCTTGGGCGGATTCAGCGCGCAGATTAGGTTTAACCGACATCGCTTTCACCGATCACGACCGTTATCACGCCGGAATCGACTTCAATGAAATCGATCGGTTGCGGGAAAGAAATCCGGATTTGCGCATTCGCGCGGGCATCGAGCTCGATAACGACCCAATCCGCTCGGCGGCTGGCCGAAACTGGATTGAGAAGCATTGGGACAAGCTCGATTTTGTCCTGGGCTCGGTTCATTTCCTGGATCGCGCCGATCAGATGTTCGACTGCGTGCCGGATGGCGCCACGCAATTCGAAGGCCGGAATGTCGATGCGATTTATACCGATTATTTTCACCGTGTCCGCGAAATAGCGGCGACCGGGCTGGTCGATTGCCTTGCCCATCTGGATCTGATCAAAATCCACGGGCACCGGCCGGGCGCAGAGATCGCCAGTTTGGTTAATGAAACACTCGATTTTGTTCGGGTGCGGAATCTCGCGGTTGAGCTTTCCACTGCTGGCTGGCGCAAGCCGGTGAACGAGCTTTACCCGGGGAACCGGATCATTGAGCTGGCAATGGGGAAGGGGATTTTTTTTACGACTGCCTCTGACGCGCACTCGCACGCGCAACTCGGCGACAATTTTCCGCGCCTCGCGCAAACGATGGCGAACTTTGGGATTCACCAGGTCTGCATTTTCGAAAAGCACAATCGCGCCCAGTTGCAGCTATAACTGGAGATCGAGCTGGGATCGTTGCTGTTCCGACAACGCCTGTCCTGTTTCAGAAGGGAGCGCCAAATCAAAGCGCAGACGTCGGGCGAGACGTTGGCAGGTTTTGGGGGCGAATCCTTCGAAGTGGTTGCTCACAAACGCCCACACCTCGCGTACCTCCGAAAGATGCCGCTCGACCTTCAGCGACCAGCTTTCCAACGCGGCTTCGCGTTTCCAAAGTAATGTTTCGTAACGATGGACATGGCCACCGTCAACGTCGTATTTCGTCGCGTAATCGCCGAGCAAACGCAGGTAGAGAAAATCTGTCGTGCACGGCAGGAATTCAAACGGCGCAAGATTTCGTTCGTTCAGCGGAGTGGTATCGGCCCACACCCAGCAAACGCGATATGTTTCGAAGAGACGGATGACCTGCGGCCGATGCCATCCGGGGTGTCGAAATTCGATCGCGAACCGGAAATCCCTCGGGAGTTGCTCGAGAAATTTTCGCAGTGCCGTTTTGCCGTCTTTTGGCGCAAATGAGGGCGGAAGCTGGATGAGAATCACCTGGAGCTTCGACGCGAGCGGCTCAATGGCCCGGAGAAACGAATTCAATTCTGCTGTGCAATCGCGCAGACGACAACTGTGCGTAATCTCGCGTGGTAGTTTGCATGCGAAACGAAAAGCGGCCGGCGTGATCTCGATCCAGCGGCGCAGAGTTGTTTCGGCGGGAGCAGCATAGAATGTCGAATCGACTTCAACAGCCGGAAAGCAGTTGGCGTAGAATTCGAGCCATTGAGACTCTGGCAAATCCGGGGGATAAAAAGAACCGCGCCAGTCCTCGAAACTCCATGCGCATGTACCGATGCGAATTTTATGCTGATCAGTCAGGTTCAACGAGCTTGGACAATTAATCGGTTTTGCCCCTTTGGGGAAGCCATTACTGTAAAAGCCCGTGAACAGCAGTCATCCAGGCCCTCTGGGGTGAGTGGCTGATGAACTTGACGGAACGGAGAAGTCAATTACCCTGCCACACCCCATGTATTTTTTACTCCGCGTCATCTTACTTTTTAGCGCCCTCAGCTTGATTTTGACCGAGTCAGGCAGTGGCGCGGTGGTCTTTCAACCGGGCAAAAAAACGAAGTTTGTCGCCCCTGGGGAAGAAGAAATCAACCAGACGGCGCTGGAGCTATATCAGACTGCGCAGACTGCCGAAAAGCAAGGCAACCTGAAACGAGCAATTGGCGCGTACAAGAATATCGTGCGGAAGTATCCCAGAGATGCTCTTGCCGCGAGTGCCCTCTATCGCGCGGCGGAATTAGAGGAACGGCGTGGCAACTATCTGGCGGCTGCGGATGCATATCGACAGTTGGTCGAAAGATATCCCGAGAGTCCCCGTTTCGATGAAGCAATCGAGGCGCAGTTTCGCATCGGCGAAATGTATCTGGCCGGCAAAAAGAAGAGAATTCTGGGCATCCCATTTGGGAAATCGCTGGATCGGGCGGTGACAATTTTCGCGAGCGTTGTCCGTACCGCGCCATACGGGAAATACACAGCGCGCGCCCAATTTGACATTGGTCTTGCGCGCGAGAAACAGAACCTGCCGGAGATGGCAATCGAAGCGTACCAAGCCGTGGTGAACAGATTTCCAAACGAGCCGGTTGCCGCGGATGCGCAATATCAAATCGGTTACATCTGGTTCATGGCGGCACGAAAGGGTACCACGGACGCGGCAGCAACCAGCAACGCCAAGACAGCTTTCCAAGATTTCCTTCTCCATTATCCGCATAGCGAAAAAGCCGCTCAGGCGCGCGCGAACCTGGACCTTCTTGAGCATAAGGAAACGAAAAGCTCCTATGAAGTGGCCAAATTTTACGACAAACAGAAATATTATCGCGCTGCAGTAATCTACTACAATGAGGTGATTCGGCAGCAACCTGGGTCAACCGAGAGTAATCTGGCGAAAAAACGGATCGATCAGTTGCGTGCGAAGGTCGGCGAGGCGGCGCTTCAACCGGCCGTGTCCGCGGTCCAAACTGGCAAGAAAAAAGGTGAAGCGCATGGAGCGCGGACTGCTGGAACCGGGTCCACGCAGCCAGGCCCGGCAAATAACGAAGCACCATTGCCTGCGCCAGCGAGCGATAGTTCGCTTCCGCCACCGGCTTCGCTTGCGCCCGATATGACCACTGCGCCTGATCACCTATTCCCTCCGCTGGGCACCAGCGCAAGCTCCGATGCATCGCCCAGCCCGGCGGCCTCCGCCTCACCGGCGCCTTGAAAGCGTCACTTGCGACAGTATTCTGCCTCGCTTTGAGTGGCTGCCTCGGCTACCACATCGGGCCGGTAAAGCCATATTATTTGCGCGATGTTCATACCATTGCAGTCCCGACTTTTAAAAATCGCACTCTGGTTCCGCGTATCGAAGCCTTAGTCACTGACACTGTAATCAAGCAGCTGCAACAGGATGGGACCTTTCGGGTGACCGGCGGGGACGAAGCGGACGCCACTTTGGCGGGGGAAATATATCTGATCAGCCGCCTGCCGGCGCGCTCTGTGCGCGGCAACGTGTTGGCCACAACAGAATTTAGTCTGGCCTTAACTGTAAAGTACTCACTAACCGGACGAGATGGCAAAGAACTGGCCCCGCCCAGCCAGGCGGTCGGGACGACCAGCTTCTTTGTGAGCAGCGACGTGACTACGGATGAACGGCAAGCCTTGCCGCTTGCTACTGAAGATCTAGCCACCCGATTAGTTAGCCAGCTAAGCGAGGGCTGGTGATGATTGATGAAGGGGGAACAAAGGCTTTGGACCATCCTCAACGACAAACTCGATACTCTGCGCGCCGCCAATCGGTTGCCTGAGGCGATTCGCGTTGCCGAGACGACGCTGGAAGTTGCCAAGCGGGCTTTCAAAGGGAGCGAGACCCCGCTTGCCGCCAGCTTCGAGAAGCTGGGACAGCTACTCGAGCAAAAGGGAGATTATGCCGCGGCCCAGGCATACTTTTTGAAGGCGCATGCAATTTTTGAAAAGGTAAAACCGCCTGATCCGTGCGCTATCTTCCGCTCCGCGCGGCAGCTGGCATTCATATGCGACAGCCTGGGCCAATCTGGGGAAGCAATTAATTTCTATCAGAAGGCAATAGCGGCCGGCACCCAGATCGAAGACGTTCCTTATTCGGATATCGGAACGATGTTAAACAACGTTGCGATGATTCTGCGCAAGTCGGGCCGGCAAAAGGCGGCGGAACCATGCTATCTGCGTGCTTTGGAAATTTACGAGAAGCAACTGGGACCTGATCACGCCGACGTAGCGTCAGTGCTGAACAATCTGGCGGTGTTTTACACAAACGAACGCCGTTACACTGAAGCTGAGAAGATACATCTTCGGGCGTTGGACATCCGGCAGAAATTGAATCCACCTCCACTTGCCGACATTGCGCAGTCAAAATGCAATCTGGCCGTGGTCTATCATTCGCGCGGCGATTACGCCAAAGCCGCAGAGCTTTACCAATCCTCGCTGAAAACGTGGGAGCAGGTGGAGGAAAAGCCTTCCAAAGATTACGACATCGTCGTGTCCAATTATGCCGATCTTTTGCGTTCTATTGGTCAGGCGCGCAAAGCGCATCAGTTGGAGGTTCGCGCGCGCAAGAAGCGCTTGGGCTAATTCAACCAGATGTCCCTCGCTTCGTTCCAATCGCAATGTCTCTGATTTAACCTTGCAGGCCGCCTGGTGCGCGCGCATCGTAGCGCCGCTGCCTGTTGCTCGCGTGGCGGAATTGGCAGACGCGTACGGCTCAGGACCGTATGGGGAAACCCGTGGAGGTTCGAGTCCTCTCGCGAGCAGTAAGCCTCGTTCCCAGATCGCCCTTCAACTAGAGGCAGAATAGAAAACGCGCACTGCTGCCTGGATGACTGATTACTTCGAAGCGGCTTTCCTTCTGGCTGCCCACCGCGCTTTCATTAGCTCGGAGAGCCTTCTTCGCCCGGCCGGCGTGAGTGCGCCTTTTCTCCTGGCAGGAGCTTTCTTGGCGCCTGCGGCTTTCCTTCTGGCTGCCCACCGAGCCTTCATTAGCTGGGAGAGCCTTCTTCGCCCGGCTGGCGTGAGTGCGCCTTTTCTCCTGGCAGGAGCCGCTTTTGCCGCGCCCTTTTTCCTTGCCCAACGAGCTTTGGCAGCTGCCGCAAGCCTCGCTCGTGTGGCGGGTGAAAAGTAGCGGCCAGGGGCGGTGGCGCCTGTTGGCCTTTGAGGCGCACTTCGCAACAATGACGAAAGGCGTTGTTGCAGATTATCGATTTGTCGGCGAATTGCGATCGCTTCCTGTAGATCTTTAACAGATATGTCTGTATCCATGTGTTGGTAATAGCCGGGGTTGGCCAGTATGGCAATAGCAATTTTTTGATAACAACTTCTGCTAGAGATTCCTTGCCCTGTCTTACCTCGTTACCTATGTCATAACATTGATTCGCAAAAAAATACGGACTGGTGTTCTATCAAATTTTGAAGTGAC
>QHOF01000444.1 GCA_003219335.1 Verrucomicrobiota bacterium
TCGCCGTGTAAGTTTGTCCGGCCATCCATCGAGACCGGCAAATCGGGCAGAGCCCAGATCAAATAGCCCCCCCAATCTAGATGGTTGTAGAGAGGGCCGTGTTGGTTATTTTTTTGCACAAACGCTACGGCGTCTGCGGGAAAGATCTTTGCCACATGCGCTTTCAGGCTCGCCTCGGAAATATTGCGGTAGTAGCCAAAAGCGAAGAGAGAAAGGATAACTCCTAATGCGACGCCAAAGACTTGGTTTGGCGTTAATTTAATACGCTCTTGAATCACACGGTTCGTTTGCAGTTCTGAAATAGTCGCCAGCGATGCGGCCACGAGAACCCACGCATCTCGCCGCGCGCGAAAGGCGAGCAACGCACCCATGCCAAAGAGAAAGTACGGAAAAGGTCTAGTCTCGCGATGCCATCCAAGGGAGAACGCAGCTCCGAGCCCTAGAGCCAGAACCAACCAGTCCTCCGGAGAGCGGAAAAACATCGGGTGAAACTCTTCTATATTCTGAAATACTCTGGTCTGCACGGCGTATTCAAAAAAAGGCTGATAGAGATAGACATGATAAGGATTGGCGAGAGTAGCTCCCGCGCAAAGTATTGCGATGATCAACATATGACTGAAGGGGACTGATTCCGCGTGACTTTTGTTCGGCGTGAAGGGAAGTGTTTTCGAAACAAAGGGCTCTGCGGCCATCATGCCGAGGAGGGCGAGGCCATAAACAAACTCGATGTGGAGATTTGCCCAGACAAGAAAGAGTAAGGGTAGGAAGTAAAGAGCGCGGAGACTTCCTGATCTTCGAGCGGTAAGAAGAATGTGCAATTCAAGAATGAAGAATAATATAGTAAATAGCCATGGCCGTGGTGTTAGAACCGGCTTCATGCAAAAAAGCCCTACGGCAGTGATTCCGATCTCAATGAGAAACGGCAAGCTGGCGCGGCGAACCAGGTGATGGAGCGCCGCAGCAATCATCAAAGACAGAATGACCGTGAAGAGAACCAGCCCCAAAAGGCCAAGTTGCGTATAGAGGCCGTATACGACAATGTCGAAAAGCCAGCCGTAAGCGACCCAAGCTTTTCCCATCCCATAGGCGGAAAACGGATCCGTCATCGGCACCGTGTGATGCTCGATGATCCACTGTCCGGTCCGGAGATGCCACCAGATGTCCGGATCGTCTATGGGAAGCAACGCTTGGGACGCTGGAATCAGATAAAGGAGGATCAGGATGACCGACTGGCGCAAGACCTTTTCGCGATCGCGAATAGCGGTTACAAATATAGCCATAGTTTTATTTACGCCAACGCACAGCAGCTGACCAAGTTTGGAAAATCGAAAGTTCTGTCGATCCGGAATTATCAACCTCCGGAGTCTATTTGTTTCGGGATGGTAAGCTAGAATAGCCTCAGGCTTCAAGCGAGTGGTTGTTTTCACGCAACTTGGCTCGCTGCAAGTGTCGTTGATGGCTATGACGATTCGCGAAGCACCAGCGGCAACGGTATTTCGAAAATGCTCCAGCTTCGGCCGGCAACGAGTCTTGTCGTTCAGTACCAGAGTCGTCGCTAAGCGACCGCGGGTTTCTAAAGTCTTGCCACTCCTCATCATCCTTTCTGTGGCGGACAATTCGCGACATTTATCTGTACGACTTCGCCGCGCTCGCCCGCGGTCAGTCGCAAAGGCCGTGAGCTTCGAGCCTTTCTCTTCTCCATTACCAAGCCGGTAATTCCAGAGTCGCGGTTCTATAGATCGGTCTTGACTAAGGAAGTTTTTAGAGATTAATTAGCCAAGATAGAAAAGTCTTACCCTAACAACGTGGAGACGACAATCCTATGGTAGACCCTGACAAAATTGGCCTCATTTTGTGGGAAGTAATCACCCTTCTGACCGTGTTCCTTGGCGGTATCGGTTTCGTGGTGTTGCGCCGCAAGGCGAGTGGTAGACCGGCCTTTACAGAGCGAGATCGGCAATTCTTCTTTGGCCCTCGAAAAATCACCGTGTCAAGAACCAAATTCTTGATCAACTTTAGCACTGCGGTCTTTCTGTGCTTGTCTATTAACATGCTAGAGTTCCTGATCCTAGGATGGCTCGGACCTGCTTTATTGACAATGGTGGTGCTGATTACCTCATTGGGACTTGTGGACAAGCTGCTGTTTTGATGAAAGATACTGG
>QHOF01000445.1:0-2960 GCA_003219335.1 Verrucomicrobiota bacterium
GCCGGGCGGTCCGTTGGGCTTGAGGAAAGCGGAGACCCAGACGTTGGTGTCAAGCAGGGCGACGAGCGCCACGGCGTTTTGCCTTGACTTCAGCCCTTGCTCGACTCACTTCCGCGTCAATGACGTCTTGCCGAATCGCTTTCGTGCGAGACTTCATCCTGCGAAGCAGGCGGTCAAAGTCGTTCCGCCAGCGTCGCTCCGGGTAGAGTGTGATCAGAACCCGAGACTGCTCCTTCAATTGAAGAGGTCGGAGAGGTCTAAGCACGCCTTTCTCATATACGGCTTTAACCATCTCTTCGGCCGGATGGATTTTTTTTGGCAACGCCATGAGAGGGAGTATATCGACTCGTCCCGTGTTCAGCAAACCGAGTCGGCGGATGTCGGTGACTTGTTAGGGCCCGCCGACATTTCCGTCGAGCAGCCGACGAAGTTTGAGTTGGTGATCAATTTGAAAACAGCCGAGCAGATTGGCCTGACGATTCCGCCGTCTGTTTTATACCGGGCGGATAAGGTGATCAAATGACAGAGGTCAGTGAGCAGAAAGCAGTTAAAAAACGGGAGCGAGACCGATGATTAGAAGTATTATTGTTGTTTGCCTACTGATTACTGCCTTTCTGCTTACCGTTTCGCCTGTTCAGGCGCAGCAGCCGCAGAAAATCCCTCGGATAGGATTTGTCAGGTGGCGATTCCAACACTCCCGACCCTCGGGTCGAGGCATTCCGGCAAGGGCTGCGAGATCTCGGTTATATTGAGGGTAAAAACATTTTTGTTGAGTATCGCTACGCCGGGGAGAAACTGGACCGGGTCCCAAACCTCGTGGCTGAACTCGTGCAACTCAAGGTCGATGTCCTGGTCAGTGGATACTTTCCAGCGATCCGCGCCGCCAAGCAGGCGACCACGACCATCCCCTTTGTTGTGGTCACAGCTCAGGATCCAGTCGCCACTGGGTTAGTCGATAGCTTGGCGCGCCCAGGAGGAAATATCACAGGACTCACATTACTCACCCGAGAGTTGAGCGGAAAACGGCTGGAATTGCTTAAAGAGGTGGTTCCCAAGATATCGCGCGTCGCGGTCTTTTGGGGAGGTACGGACGCACCAGGCTCGGCTATTGGTTTTAAGGAGTATGAGGCTGCGGCGCGCGCAATGAAGCTACCGCTTCAATCTTTAGAGGTACGAAGGTCGAACCCTGATTTTGAGGGGGCATTTCGAGCCGCGGCGAAGGGGCGCGCGAATGCGCTCATCATGATTAGAAATCCTGTGCTCAATCGTTACACCAAGCGGATTGCGGACCTTGCCATAAGGCACCGACTACCATCCATGTGCGAGAGAAGTGATTACGTAGACGCTGGATGCCTTATGTCCTATTCATCCAATGATCCTGAAAACTACCGTCGCGCTGCGACTTACGTGGACAAAATCCTTAAGGGCGCGAAGCCTGCCGAATTGCCCGTAGAGCAACCCACGAAATTCGAATTCATTATCAATCTGAAAGCTGCGAAGCAGATCGGCCTGACGATTCCGCCCAACGTGCTCGCGCTGGCGGATAAGGTGATCAGATGACAGAGGTCAGAAGTCAGAGTCAGCAAGAGCAAGGGAGAGAAAACATATGAGTAAAATCATTTTGCTTGCTCTCGGCGCTTTGCTCTTGGTTCTTAGCGTTCGTGCCGAAGCGCAGCAGCCGAAGAAAGTCCCGAGCATCGGTTATTTATCAACCGGTTCTCCTTCCTCTTCTACACAAACAATCGAGGCATTTCGACAGGGCCTGCACGAGCTCGGGTACGCGGAGGGAAAAAACATTACCATCGAGTACCGATTTGCAGAGGGGAGGGAAGATCGTCTTCGTCAGTTCGCCTCCGAGCTGGTCCGCTTCAAGGTTGACGTCATCTTTGTCAGTGCCACTGTAGCAACCCTAGCAACCAAGAACGCTACCACGACGATCCCCATCGTCTTTACAATAGTTGATGACCCTATTGCGTTTGGCCTCATTGACAGCCTTGGTCACCCAGGCGGGAACATCACGGGGCTAACTTCGGGCGCGGGACCAGGGCTATATGGGAAACGGCTGGAGTTGCTCAAGGAAAGCTTCCCTAGAGTCTCCCGCGTGGCCGCGCTCTGGAATCCAGACGATCCAGGCTCCGTAGTCAATGTGAGAGGGATGGAGACCCCGGCCCGGTCTTTGAGCCTCAAGCTTCAATCTGTAGAGATGCGAGACCCCAACGATTTACAGCAAGCATTCTCTGCGATGAAGAGAGAACGTGCTGAGGCACTGGTCACGATACTCGGCGCTCTGGTGGGTAGTCAGCGCAGCCGCATCGTGGACCTTGCAGCAAAGAGTCGACTAGCAACAATGTCCGCGGAGAGCCGATGGACAGAGGCCGGCGGCCTCATGTCCTACGGGCCGGACTACGCTGATTTATACCGCCGTGCTGCCACCTACGTGGACAAAATCTTAAAAGGCGCCAACCCCGCCGATCTTCCCGTGGAGCAACCCACAAAATTCGAGCTGGTGATCAATCTCAAGACCGCAAAGCGGATCGGCCTCACGATTCCGCCGAACGTGCTGGCGCGGGCAGACAAAGTGATCAAGTAAAAAGGCAACAGGCATCAGACGACAGTAATCAGGAGAAATCCATGAATAAAAAAATCTTGGTCTCCATACTCGCTGTTGTCATTCTCGCATTTGTGCATCCTGCCGACGCCCAGCAGGCGAGGAAGGTACACCGGATAGGCATACTGATTAGCGGCTCTGTTTCAAGTGCCAATATCCGGAAAGATGCTTTCCGGCAGGGTCTGCGCGAGCTTGGGTACGTAGAAGGTCAGAACATCGTCATCGAGTACCGCTATGCAGAGGGGAAAGCGGATCGATTTCCCGACCTCGCGGCCGACTTGGTCCGACTGAATGTGGATGTCATCGTTACCGTCTCTACACCCGGTGTTCTGGCTGCCAGAAAGGCGACTGG
>QHOF01000445.1:3074-3556 GCA_003219335.1 Verrucomicrobiota bacterium
GGCAAAAAGCTGGAGCTGCTCAAGGAGGCGTTTCCCAAGGTCACTCGGGTAGCCCACCTCTGGAATCCAGACAGTCCAACCGGGTTGAGCGAGATGCAGGCCGCGGCCCACGCACTGGGTCTCCAGCTTCAATCTCTGGAAGTACGGAGTTCAAACGATTTTGACAGTGCATTCGAAGCAGTCTTAAGGGAGCGCGCCCACGCTCTCATTACGTCGCCCAATCCCGTTGTTATCACTCACCACAAGCGGATCGTGGAGTTCGCGGCAGAGAGACGACTGCCAGCGATATACTATGATAAGGAGTTTGTGGAGGCTGGCGGGCTTATGTCCTATGGGCCGGACTACAGTGACTTATACCGGCGGGCCGCAACATATGTGGACAAAATTCTTAAGGGCGCCAAGCCGGCCGAGCTTCCCGTGGAGCAGCCGACGAAGTTTGAACTGGTGATCAATCTAAAAACAGCGAAGCAGATCGGGTTGAC
>QHOF01000443.1 GCA_003219335.1 Verrucomicrobiota bacterium
AGAGAGTGCGGCTCTTTGATGCGAACGACGTGCTCAATGTCGCCTCTCGAACCCTGATCACTACCTCGCGGTTGACGGAGGTTCTCGGTTTTTTCCCTGATGAAGCGGTTATCAACCGAATCGATCGAATTGATCTCTATTCGCCGATGCGGTCTGTGATCATTCCGATGAAGGAGCCGGATCTCGTAGTTGAACGAGCAGGGGTGGTCCGTTTGCTCGCCAGAAAAGCTCTCGATGCCGGAGTCGAGATCCGTGGTGGTTGCAAGTTGGTTAATATCGGGCCGGGTGATAAAGGCATCAGACTCACGATCAGAGACACCCACCGGGACCGAATCGAGGAATTCCAAACCAAAACCTTGATCGGCGCGGATGGCATGTCGAGTCGGGTGGCAAAGATTGCAACGGGTAATGGTCACCCCACGACGCCGCTGCTCCAAGCAATCGTCGAGCTTCCGAGCGGAGCGCGGGCAGGCACTACACAGGTATGGTTCGAACCCGAAGATACTCCTTACTTTTACTGGTTGATTCCACAATCGCAGACGCATGCGGCGGTGGGCTTTATTGCCGAAGAGGGCAAAACCGCCAAAGGCAAACTCGAGCGATTTCTTGCGCGAGTAGACCTAAAACCCGTGGAGATGCAATCCGCCCGCATACCGGCGTATGGCCATTTCACGCGTCCGTGGCGACGGATGGCCGGATGCGATATCTATCTGGTCGGCGATGCCGCGGCGCAAGTCAAAGTCACGACCGTCGGTGGACTGGTCACGGGACTTCGCGGCGCAAAGTGTGCCGCCAACGCGATCTTGCGACAGGCCGACTATTGGAAAGAGCTGAGAGCTTTGCGCCGGGAGCTCAGCCTTCATTTGCTGATCAGATCCGTCTTAAACCGCTTTCATGGCAGAGACTACGACAGGCTGCTCGATTTGCTCAACGAAAGGACGATCCATCTCTTAGGTCTTTATAGCCGCGACCAAGCAGCGCGCATCTGCTGCCGAATTTTTCTGGCTCAACCTCGATTGTTGAGCCTCGTCCCCATTTTTTCCCGGGCCCTATGGCAAAGCTCAGCCCGGATAAGCGGATGTGCTCGATCTTGTTCCTTTGAGTGAGAGAGTGTAAACGCAAACTTCGCTTGGGATAGGGCAGGAAACTCACTGTAGGGTAATTTAAAAGTAGCGGCCCTTTCTTGCAAAGGCCCGGCTGGGGGAACACCCAGACCGGGCTTTTTTTTGGCGCATCATTGTGGGGTGAGTAGGCCCAAAACGGAAGACCTGTAATCCGCTTTCGGCTCAGAACCTCCATTCCCAGCTCTTGCCTAAGCTGCGCGTTTTCCTGACGGTAATCGTGCTATCTGCTGGATGACTTTCTCCAGCTCGGTCGTCATCTTTTTTCCATCGCCTCCATTCGACGGTGTTACTCGAAGAACATTCGCATTTTCGGCTACGGGATGAAGTGATGCTATTGCGGTCTATCGATGCGACCGAGCCTGCCAGATGTCGTCAGTTCGTCGTACTTTTTGGCTCGTAAGGAAGATGGCTCAAAGAGTCTCTGAACTCTGGGGGAATTCTGTCCCAGCTCTTTAGAAACTGAGGCGAATAGTCGAGGCACATCAAGAAGTTTTTTCTTAAGTTTCTTGGCTTCTCGATTCAGCGAGCGAATGAGATCCTTTGCGGAGTTAAAGGGTCCGAAAGTTTTCCCTTGCTCAATTTCCTTGAGCGCTTTGCGCTAATTCTCGATCGAGCACGCTCTTCGGAGTGAGGCTGATTTTTTTCCTTCGACTTTAGCATCTAAGACGTCTCCCACTTCCAAGCCGGCCTTTTCGCGGAGCCGCCGGAAGGGTAACCTGGTATTTCTCTTTGATTTAACAAGGGCCATGTATGACATCCTCTCAAGTTAGAAAGTTAGAAAATCTAACAACCCTCCAGTTACACCGCCCATACGCCCCCGTCGACCATGTCAACTTCGCGGTCACGCGCGCAAAAAAAAAACGATAACTCTTTTTGGATGATTCTCTCAGCCCGTAACGGAGGCGTCACCTTCAGGAATAAAAAGCTTTGGCTGCTCCCGTTTCTGCTTTTCACTTCTTTCACGACAGGCTTAAAAAGGTTTTTATGATCTATAAATACTCTCTCCATATATAATATATAATATAAGGTGTGGGGCGATGAAATCTCCGTGGAACCATAGCAACTGAGCCACCACGAATCACAGCTGCTTACCGGACTACTGTGGGGCATAATACGTTCCAGAGAGATGTAACGACGATGCATACGATATTAAGACTTCCGGATGTGAAGCGAAGCACAGGGGCTGTCGCGTAGCACAATTTACCTGCGCATT
>QHOF01000446.1 GCA_003219335.1 Verrucomicrobiota bacterium
GACGCGTTTCTAAAGACCCGCGAGGTGAAAGTGGTAGACCCGGTGGAAGTGATCCGGAAGATCGCGGAGGAACGAAAGTTATCGCAGAAGCTGACCGATGAGGTTGTGTCCAGTTACCTGATTGAGCCCGACCCTAATTGGTACGGCGTGATCAATGCTTTTACCAATGCCGCGCAGAAGCTTGGACCGCTCCAGCGAATCGACATGGAGCGTTTCGCGGGGACGTTGTTGGAAGCTCCCTTACAATAGTTCTTTGTCCGCGGTTTACGCCAAGCAAAAAAGCTTGGCTTTTTCTCTGCGGCACGGATTTGGACACGATGTGACGAGCGTCGTTAAGTTTAATCGCCTATAAAGTATGTACATCTCTTAAAACCACGACCCGCAGGGATGCACGGACCCTACGGGACCGCAATTAGTCTCTTGCCCTCGCTCCATACATCTATCTCCTGAACAAATTGGTCATTGACCATCTTTAGTTCCAGGGTTTCTGTGATTAGATGCCCAGTGGCACTCCACACCGTAATGATGTGCCTGCCAAGAGGAAGTCGTTCGTTAACTGGGTGTACGCCGGGCAGTAGAGTTCCATTGCCAAGTGGAAGTGTGTGCATTGATCGCCTTTGTCGTTCTAGGCTTTGAGCATCTTGTCCCGTATAGACCAATTGAATTTCGGCAACGACATTACGCATTGGATATTTACCCTTGACCCAAACGCTTAGAGGATAAGTGATCGGAGTACCGAAGCCCTCATTAGGAGCAACAGTGAAGTAGCAGAAGCTATCTCCACCGGTAAGCTGGCCGATAAGCTCTTTAAACTCTTGATTCTGACTGTCTCGAGTTTTGTATAACGTGTTAATTTCGAAACCCGTAAGACCCAAAAAAACACAGATCCACAGAATTTTGGTCGATTTGCGGCGCGGTGGCCATATCGTCACAACGATCGCGAAAAAGGCGGCAATGGCGATATACGTACCGATCGGAGGGTTGAATACCCACTTCATGCGTGAACCCTACCACACTTACGGCTCTGGTTCCTGTTTCAACATGCGGGACCGATCGTAATCAACTTTCCCAAGCTTTGCATAAACGATCTGGCAGTAGATTGTGCTGGCTAAATTGCTCTAGTCGGCAATTTCCCCCTTCTTTTGCCCTTATCGCGCATTGCTAATCTTCCTTTAGATTTCTTTAAAAGGAGAGATTTTTGTGCGTTACATGACGGCGTTCAAGGTGCGTCTGGAAGTGTCCGAGGTCGGCGATCGTAGCGGCGAATCCGACTACGTAGGGAGGGCGTACAAAATGAAAGCGGCCTAACCGACGAATACCGCACGGTAAGGCCGCAAAACTTGGTCTGCTATCTTTGCTGGTTTCTTATAATTTTTACCGGGACAACTTCACATCTTTCTGGCTCTGGCGCACTTCTTTCTTACTATCGGAGATATTTTGCTTATCTTGGCGGATCGCCGCACGGTCCTGAGCGATTTCTGTTCGGCTCGCTCGGTTGCGAATATCCTTGCGCAATTCAGCTCTGTCCGTTTTCAATTGTTGAACGTTGCTCTTTAATTGCTGTCGATTCTGTGCGAGGCCTTGGCGCGCTGAACGAACATCGCTGACGCCGTTGTGAACGTCATGTCGGTAATAACGATCTCTGTACCCATAATAAGGGTGTCTGTACTGATAGGGTCTGCCGTAATACGCATCGTGCCGGTAGTGGTCCTCGTACCGATCATCGTCGTCCTGTTCCTTTACCCAGCCATGGTGGTTTTTCTCCCAGCCTTTATGCAACCCCGGGTGGTTCTCCCAGCCTTTATGTAGGCCCGGAGGGTCCGCCATCACAGGCGTTCCTGCGATTACTAGGCTTCCCGTTAAAAGCCCGCCTAAAATTAGCAATCTCAAATTCTTCATGTTACGTCTCCTTTGCCGATCACCTTGAGTACAGCCAAGCGAGCAACCGACATGCCATCAGGAATTGGAATGTAAATAGCGGATTTTCGCAGATGTATTGGCGGCGAGTTCGATTTCTCTCGGTAAAAATTACCGGCGCAGAGTGAAATTATTTAGCCTCGCTGAGCAAAGCTCGATGAGTGTGCAAGCTAGATTAGAAGTGGACAGAGGTAGACATGCCAAGCCAAAGGCTGCCGCCAACGACTCTGCGTCAACGGTTTCGAATTGTTAAGGATGGGTGTTAAATAGCGAGATGGAACGATTCGCGGGGACGTTGCTGGAGGGACCTCTATAGTTCTTTTTTGTCACAGCCAAGCAAAATGCTTGGCTTTTTTTCTTCAAGACG
>QHOF01000447.1 GCA_003219335.1 Verrucomicrobiota bacterium
AAGTCACCCAACCGGCGAAGCCGTCGCAAACCCTGACCGCCTTCTACTGCCCGGTGGGAAGCCCGACGCCCACGCCAACACCGACGCCTACTGCGACAATCACGCCAACACCGACAGTTACCCCCAGTGCGACACCAACAGCAACTCCAACTGCCACTGGCACGCCAAGGCCTAGCCCGTCACCGAGGTCTCGCCCGACACCGCGGGCTCGGGCGACTCCGGCTCCCAGACCGTAATCCCTTGGTGACTAGTGTTGGCGCAGCAGTCGCCATCGCGAGATCAGTTGGCTGACTTACCTGCTCGCGATTGTGCTGGTGTTGTATTTTGTTTTTGTGCGAAGCCGAATGGGCTAGGAGACTTATTCGGCATTTAACTGAAGCGACAACTCGGGAACGTTTTCGACGGATGATTCTTTCGGGTGTCGTTGGAACGCAGGAAGACGCGTCGAAAGAGCCTGCCAGAGCCAAATCGCCACGCATCCCAGCACGAGGATCGAGGTGTAAGGTCGCACGTCATGCAGAAAATCGATCACGCCCAGGGTGGCGTCGAGCTTCTTATCGATGAGCATTACGTGCGCGATCATCGCCGTGCTCGCGATGGAAATGACAAAGTGAATCGCGCTCAGCCTGACGCTTTCGCCGAGAGACACGGAGCTAAGCACCGCGCCCCACATTAAATAGCGCTCATGCATTTGGCCCAGCACCGCGAACATCACCAGCCACGGCATGGCAATCGCAATAAGGCCGCGGGTGTCGCGGTTACGCGTGTGCCGCGCGGCTCCCAGCGCCGCCAATGCCAGCATGGCCAGATACAGCACGCGCAATGTCCATTTCGGCGTGATGGCAATGTAGTGCGATCCAAATTCATGAGACCACAACGGCGATGTCAGCGACCATCCGAGGTGGTCGAGCAAACAGGGCAGATTATAGCAGGAGCTGATGAAGAGATACGGGTAATGCTCGCTGCCATAGAGAAAACCGATTTGTAACCAGGCAAAGTCGCCGCCTGCGAGCGCACCGGCGAGGAACGCGGTCAATGCAGTTAGCCCGGCGATCCACGCTCCAGCGTGTGGCAATCTGCGTCTCAAAATGACGAAGGAGCTAACAGCAGCGACAATCAGCACGCTGATCCACGCCCCCGGCGTGCGGACAATCCACGGCCAAACAAGCAGGGCGGACGCGGCGGCAAAACCAGCAAGCAGTCGCAGCGCGTGTGTCCATTTTTTTTGCCAAACCGGCCAGAGAACAAAAAAGGGTGCCACGAACAGCAGTTGGCCTTTGAACATCGCGCCCGCCGCCAACAGCGCGCCGCACCAGAACCAGCGTTTTGTGGACGCGGCAAGCGCGGCAAACAAATAAAAAGGCAGGATCCAAACATCCCATTGCGGCCAGCCGTGTGCGTCGAGGATCATCGACGGCTCCAGCCAGGCAACGCTTGCCGCCGTCAGTCCGCAAATCCATGCACGCCGTTCCGCGGAAACATGACGCAAGAAACGCGACTCGGTCGAGCCCGATGCTCGCCGCACCCAAAAGCGAACCAGAAAGAAAAGCGCCACTGCCGAGATGAGCTCGCAAAGGAGATTGACACGCAGCAATGGTTTAATCCGCTCCGGGTGTCCGTCATCCATTGTTGGAAATTCAGTCCGCACCTCCTTGGTCCAGATCGACATTGCCAGAAGTCGCAATGGCAGATAATCGAGCTGATAGTCGTTCTCGTAGGCTTCGCGTTTTACGCGATCGTACAATGCGAAGTAACCTCGGAAGAGCGCAGGCCAGGAATTGGGCGCGTTCGGCGACAGTTCGCGCCCTTCGGCCAAAGTCTGGCTGCCCCAGTAAAAGCCGTTGACGATATCATGCTGGAAGCGCACGTGCTTGGTCTTCTGCCACGTCCACTGACGCAACGCGATCCCGCTGAGCAAGATCGTGACGATCAAAAGCACAGTGAGGACGCGTCCGGCAAATCTTCCAGCAGACTCCGAAACCACTCTTTGCTGGAAGAGTGATGGGATGGTCATTGGGTTAAAATGTGAAAAGACAGAAGATCGATTCGACAGCTTACAGCAGCATCTGTTCGAATTGCGTCCCCTCTATTCGCTGCTGAATTCAGCAATAGTCGTATCAGCCGGCGAATTATTCGCAAAAATTGGTGTCGATGGCTTCGCCTTATGGGGTAAAGATATCGACCACCGTGTGCACGGCTCGTCTTGTGCCCTTCACAGTGCTATGCGCGACGTTCTTAGCGGTGTTCGCAGTGCTCTTCGCCACATTCTTCGCCGTGTGGACAGGCCCCGCCTGAACGCTCACAGCGGAAATGGCGAAGGCGAGAATCATTGAAAACAGCGTTTTCACGGTACTTACAGAATCGTTGCAGGCACGGCTCGCGCGCTTATCCCCTCGTCGTGAATGGTCGTATTCAGCGCGGCAAAACAGAGCGTGGTCCGTAACTGCGAGTGCGATCTGCGAAGCTGATTCAAAATCGCTCCAGCGGTAGGATTCGGCGCTTCCTTCCCCTGTGTGCGAATCGATTTAAGCGCGTTTCACCAGGGTAATCAAGCGAACTTCACGACTACTCGCGCGAGCTATTTCAGTGCGTTTTGCTGGCAATTTTGCTGGCAGTTGTGGAATATGGAGCGGCGAGATGGAAGGAGCCCATGCGATTTTGGAAGCAATTTGAGCGTGTAAGTCTAAAATGGCCGAGAGAGTTCAACCAAAGTCTTCGGGGCATGGCGGAAGACTTCAGGCAGCACTACGTCCTGTGGCTTGCGATAGTTGGAGCGATAATTCCCGCCGTCTTCGCCGCACTTAATATCAGTTCTAACGCATCTCGGTTAACCGTTACCTTGGAGGC
>QHOF01000448.1 GCA_003219335.1 Verrucomicrobiota bacterium
CGGTAACCTTTTTATTGGGGGCGGAGCTGGAATCAGCAGCCAATTTTGGTGTATTCGCTCGTCCAATGCGCAGAACCCGGCTGTCACGCCAACGTTTGACCAGGTCACGACAGTCAACATGGGCGGCAGCATTGTCTATGGCGGCACAGTTAATCCGGGCGGCCTCGCCGGGCAAACCTTTCTAGCGATTGACCGATCCGGCACCGCCACTAACAATAACATCTACATGATAGCAAGCGTCAGGCCTTCGGGCGGCAACGGCACGGACGTGATGTTCTCTCGCAGCACCGATGGAGGGGTAACGTTCAGTCCACCGCATCGGATTAACGATGATCCCATCAATTCTAACAAGTGGCATTGGTTCGGAACCATCGGAGTCGCACCGAACGGTCGGATTGACTCTGTGTGGCTGGATTCGAGAAATGCCGCGAACAACCTCGACTCGCAGCTATTCTATTCCTACAGCACCGATGGCGGCGTGACTTGGGCACCCAACGTGGCCGTCAGCAATTCCTTTAACCCTCTCGAAGGCTGGCCGATTCAGCAGAAGATAGGCGATTACATCACCATCGTGTCGGACAACACAGGAGGCGACGTAGCCTATTCCGCCACGTTTAACTTCAACCCGAGCAGGGGACAGCACGAGCAAGACGTCTATTTCGTTCGTGTCTCGCCAAGCGGCGGACCTACACCTACGCCGACACCGACTGTATCTCCAACGCCAACCGCTACGCCGACGGCAACACCCACGGCCACAGCTACACCTACAGCAACCGTTACACCGAGTGGTACGCCTACAGCCACGCCGAGGCCGACGCCCACGCCGCGAGCGGAACCCACGCCAAGGGTTCGCCCTACCCCGGCGCCACGTCCCTGACTCCCAAGTGATTGGTGAAAGGTAGTCAGTAATCGGTTGTAGCTGGGATCGGTGAACCCGGCCGCGCGCTAGCGCAAGGAGCGGTGGTCTCTAGTCCGCCGTCTCGCCGGTCATAGAAAACGGACGGGACCGGTATTCAGCGCCCTCGGCGAGTTCCAGCGCGTGCGAACGCGCTGATGCCAGTTTAGCCGACGAAAGCGCTAATATCCAGCTGGCGAAGCCGTCCCGCGCCTGCGGGACCGACGCGTTGAGGAGTCGCCGCGGCGACCATTCCACCTTTGGCGTCATCCGGTGTGACCCAACAATCCGCGATCCAATTTTTTACTGAAGTCAACTCCGTACGCTTTCGCCCGCCACGGCGGGTAAGCTGAGCAAGCGAAGGAGGCGAAGATTTGCCCGCGAATCACGCTAATTGACTGCGGCTTCGCCGTTCGCGAATCGAGCTGATGGGATCAGCGAGATAGAAGGTAAAGCCGCGAAAGGGTAGCGGCGAGCGAGCGGGGACGGGAGCGAGTTTCAAATCCGTGGTCAAAATTTTGAAAAAATTCGCAAAAATGTCTTGACATGTTGCCGCGCTTTTTCCTAAAAAGGGGGACTCCACGGCCATATTCACAGAGTGCTCTCGAAACGTTCAACCAAAGAATAAAAATGAAAAAACAAACTAACCAATCCGTTAAGGCGCATCTTCTTCGAGGTGCGTTAATCCTGCTTTCACTTCTCGCCATCTGCGTGATCCCATTTGCGCTGGCGTCCCGCAGTCGCGGGACCGCGCAGGCTGGCCAGTCCGCGGACGGAGTAGTTCGTGCCCCGGCTGCCACCGACATCTCCAAAGCTCCAAGCCTGCCTCGGACATCGCAGATTCCTCTAGCCAACAGTGGTGTCATTGCCGCACACGTCAAACATGTTCCCCCAGCGCCGAAAGCGCCGCAGGGAGTTCTCTACGATCAGTACGACAATGCTGGAACCAATGCCACTTGGTCGGGAACGTTGACCGACTTCACCGGATTCGACGCCGATCTCGCCGATGACTTTGTGGTGCCCGGGGGTCAGACTTGGAATGTCCAGTCCATCGACGCGGATGGGGTTTACTTCGGCGGCTCGGGACCAGCCAACAGTTTTAATGTCTTCATTTACGTGGACAGCGGCGGCCTTCCTGGTACGCAGGTCTATAGTACTTTAGATCAGACTTGGACGCAAACTGGCACCACGTTCACGGTGGACCTCTCTCCCGCTGCGGTTCTTACACCGGGGACGTATTGGATAGAGATCCAGGCCAACATGACCTTTTCTGTGGGCGGCCAGTGGGGGTGGACGGATCGCACTGTGCTGTCCAACAGCCCGGCAGCATGGCAAAACCCGGGTGGAGGCTTCGGGACTCCGTGCACGACTT
>QHOF01000449.1 GCA_003219335.1 Verrucomicrobiota bacterium
AACGTCTGCCTTCCAGGCCGGCTTTTGTTCCAAGGTTGGCGAGAGTCTCAAACGCTTCGATGAATTCCGGTCGGCAATCGGGGTAGCCGCTGTAGTCGATGGCGTTTACGCCGAGAAAAATGTCGCTGGCTCCAATAACTTCTGCCCATGCAAGCGCGTAAGCGAGAAAGATGGTGTTGCGCGCCGGGACGTAGGTGATCGGAATTCCGTGCGCGATTTCCTTTTCCGAACGCTGCTTCGGCACATCGATCTCATCGGTGAGCGCGGAGTGGCCAAAGACGCGGAGGTCGATCTTTGCCATGCGATGTTCCTTTGCGCCTAACGAGTCGGCGACGCGGCGCGCGGCTTCGGTCTCGATCTGGTGGCGCTGGCCGTAATCGAATGAAAGAGCGTGCGCCTCGTAGCCTTCCGCGATTGCAATCGCCAGCGTGGTGGCCGAGTCGATTCCACCGCTTAAAAGAACGACTGCGCGTTTCATTTCCTAGCTAGGCTGCGTCCCGGACTAGATTAACCACGAATGGACACTAATTGACACGAATGTTTTCGCGCGCGCAGCGCGCTTGGAGTGCGGCGGTCTTCCACCGCTTTGTCATTTCTCGCCGCGGCTCGGCTTCTTATCCGGATATTCGGCGCGCACGGTGAGAGCGATTCCGCCGCGCGCAGAGAATTGCGCGGTCACGATGGCCTCGCGGGGCGCGCACGCTTTGACGAAATCGTCGAGAATGCGGTTGGTCACTGCTTCGTTGAACGCGCGCTCGTTGCGATACGAGGCGAGATAAAACTTGAGCGATTTGCTCTCGACGCAGAGACGATCGGGCGCGTAATCGATATCGATCCGGGCGAAATCGGGCTGGCCGGTGACCGGGCAAACGGAAGTGAAATCGTCCGTTTCAAAATGAATCCGGTAATTGCGGTTCGGCGCCGGATTCGAAAAAGTCTCGAGTCGCGCCTTGGCGGGCGAAGCGGGAAGTTTCGCTTCGCTTCTGCCGAGAAGCGTTAATTGGCCTGGGCGTTTGGTTTTTGGCACAGCCTTAATTAATCCGTTACCGGCTCGGCGTTCAACTTGCGTCTCTGGGGTAGCGCATGCGTCTCGCATGCTGGTTTCGGCGTCGCGCCGAAACAATCTTTTTGAAAGATGTGGAAGCTTCCATGGAGTTCACGCGTCCAGAAAAGTTCGCGATCGCGAGACGCGCTCGCCAGCACGCGTGACGCGTGCGCTACCCGGAAAAGGCGCGCAGATCCGCGGCGGCGTTCGGATATTTTGCCGCGAGTGCTTCGACATCGCCGATTTCCACGTCAGCGGGCTCGACGCCCAGCCATTCGGTGCTCGCGCCGAGGAACCAGCCCCCGAAGGCCTTCGGGGACCACGCGCGCGGTGTGAAATGTATTGCCGGGAATGAGAAGCTGGACTTGTTGGCCTGCGCGCAGATGCGGCCCGACTACGATGCTCTCGGCTGTCCCATTTTCACGCAGCAGCAAAACTTCGATCGGATCGCCGAGGTAATAATGATAAAGCTGGTCGTTGCGGATCCGATGCAATCTGACTGGGGCCTCCGGCGTGACCATGAAATAGAGCGCGGAGCCGGCTGCCGTCCTTCGGCGAATGGCGGGGGCAAGCCGCCGGCGACGATCCGCTTTTCGATGACAAATGTCACACGCACAAAACCGCACGTAGCGTGCGGTTGAAGCTTGAGCAAGGCGCGAATTTCTTCGGCAGTTAGATCATCCGTCATTGTTTTCTTGAACATCGAACGCCAAACATCGAACGTCCAACGCCGAATCGTCTGAATGGACATCAAACCTCACACTTCAAAAATCAAAAATCGCGTCAGCATAGTCGATATCATCGCAGAGGATCCGAAAACGGGCGAAGTTGTTTTCGTGATGAACGAGCCAAACGAGTGGAAGGGTTCTGACGAACGATTGCTGGCGTTGCAGGAGCGCTTCAACGCCTACGTTTCATTCATTCTCGACGGCGAAATGGCAGAGGCGCATCCGGAGCTGGCCGGCAAACCGGCGCGCATCGAATTGCGTTGCGCGCATGTGCCCGATACGCGCGCATTGGAGCTGCTCGGTCTCATCCATGATCAGCTCGCGTTTCAGGAAATTAAATTGGAAGTCGTTGTCAGGAACGAGCCAGGTTAAAAGGTTACAAAGTTACAAGAGTTACAACGCCGGTTTAAAAAACCGGAAACATTGGCCAGCTAAACATTGTAACTTTTGTAACTCTTTTAACTTTTTTAACCTCTCCGCATGACGCCGCCAGATATTGCGACGGCAGCGCTGCGCAGGGTCACACTGCGGTTGATTCCGTTTCTCTTCGTTCTCTATATCGTAGCGTGGCTCGATCGCGTGAATGTCGGCTTTGCGGCGCTGCAGATGAATTCCGATCTGGGATTCAGTTCGGCTGCGTTTGGGTTCGGTTCCGGCGTGTTTTTCGTGGGTTATTGCCTGTTCGAAGTGCCGAGCAATCTCGCTTTACACCGTGTTGGCGCGCGGCGCTGGATCGCGCGCATCATGTTCACTTGGGGCGCGATCTCAGTGGCCATGATGTTTGTGCGAACAACGCTGGCTTTCTACGTCCTG
>QHOF01000450.1 GCA_003219335.1 Verrucomicrobiota bacterium
GTACAACGGCCCCTCGGGTCCAAGTATATTGCTGACGATGGAGATTTCGTCTGCCCATATTGCTGTAGCAGCCATCATTGCACCAACGGCGCACCAGATAATTTTACTTATCTTCATTTTGATTCCTTTCCGGGCTAGCAGTAAACCTAAACTATCGCCGCTTTAGTTCTTCGAAGAAGTTGTCATTTTTCTTGCCCGTGACGTCGACATTTTTTCCTGTCAGCATCGAGCCGACCGACGAACAGCTATTCGGCGCCATGGCCGATACTTCCGCCTACGCACGAGGCTTCGGCGTGACCAAAACAGCATACCTGCAAGTTACTAAGCGGCGAGGGCAGTTTAACCGGGGATGATCCTATTTGGCGGGTTGACCGATAGGGAAGGCGCCCAACGGCTTTGCGTCGGGGGGTGGCGTTCTTGTCATTAGGTCGTCTTCCACGTGGCGACGGAATTCCTCGTTTCCAGAACGCCTTGCCACCGGCCGAAGACACGAGGTTCATGATTAGAAGCTCCCAGCCCATCCACAACGGCGGCTCGAGCATTTTTTCCCGCCATTTGAGAAACGCATTCTGTGAGTAGGCCAGGAACGCCATGAAGGCCGCGACGAAGCGTGCCTTGTCCTTTCCCGACAACGACCCGTAATCTTTTAACCCGTCGATTGCGACCTGCGAAAGCGACTCGTCGGAGGCGAGCAAATGATACCAGCTCGCGAAATGTTCGTGCACAACCTGAGCGGCAGCGGACCGGACAGCGTTGGTGTTCTGCCGGATCTGCAATGCGACGTAGATCAACGAAACGACCACGGCAAGCGCGCCGATGATTTGTCCGAGATTAGCGAGATCGTTGAGATTCATATGCTTTGCTTACGAGAATCCGTTAAATCGTTAAAGCGTTAAAGCGCGTCGACTCCTCACCTTTGATCCTCTCCTCGAATGAGGAGGCGAGGCGGCGGAGCTTGTTAATCCTGTCGTCTTACCTTTTGTCGGGAGGCGCAGGCAACGGCAGATCAGTGTTCCAAATGTCGACCGCGACCTTCCAATTGCCATCGGCCTGCTTTTTCCAGACTGCCACATACTTTCCGTGGTCGGTGATGGACTTGCCGCTGTCATCGGGCACGCTCATTTGATAGGTTCCGGTTGAGTAGGCCAGATCGCCCGATCCAGCCACAGTCACTTTGTCGGCTTCCAACTCAGAGCGACGCCGGGAATGGACAGGAGTCTTTGAAAGATATTTCGAATTGAATCTTTGGTGGTGGCGATCGCGGCGTGTGCCGGCAGAACGATGGCATCATCCGCGTAGAACGACACCAGCTTATCGACATCTCTGGACTCTGCGGCCTTGGACCATTGCGCGTCCTGGTCGCGAACGGCCTGCTCGATCTTCGAGTCCGCCGCCGATACCGAGCGGATAAATGTGAATAGAAATAGAGTGAGGCAGGGTTTTGTTTTCATGGGCTTATCGAGCCGTGATTTCGAGTTTCCGTCAATCTTTCCTTCAAAGATCGAACAAGCTGGTCAATGCGACGTTTGAAAGAGAGCACGCGGGAGAACGTGGTTAATTGCAAGGCAAGCGCTCCGCTTGCCGAACGAAAAAACCATGGCAGGCGACGCGCCCGCCCTACAGTGCTTGGCACCGTGTTCGGGCTGCCGGTTACGTGTGATTCCTAGCGGGCGAGATAGCGCGCCACGCCAAAGTCGAACGGGCTTTGGATGTTGGCGACTGC
>QHOF01000451.1 GCA_003219335.1 Verrucomicrobiota bacterium
AAAGCGTTCTCCAGCTTCTTCTGAACTCGGTCGAAAAGAGCGTTCTCAATGATACAGGGGTAAAACCCAGGAATCACTAACGGCTCTCTCGGTCCACGGTCTTGGCGAAAATTGTATTTCAGTGTGCCAATGTAGGCTTTGTTCCTTAAAATTTTGGAAATATGATAGACGCGAAATCTTTGCCCCTGATCGGTTCGATATCCATCCTGGTTTAAGCTGACGGCGATACCCTTGTAACCGAGACCTCTATCGCATAACTCGAAGATACGTTTCACAATCGCCGCGGCTCTCTCATCTACAACTGGTTTACTGATGGTCCGGGTTCTCTTGGGACCTTCCTGGCGCTCGATGATTTCTCGGCGGTAGCCAAAAGGCGGCCGGAAAACTAAGTGGTCTTGGTGCGCGCGCTGTTTCAGCCCTTTCATAATCTCGCGCGAGAGATTACGCGAATAAAACTCGGCCATGCCGGATAGTATATGCTCCATGAAGAAGTCTTCCGGAGTATCGGAGCCGACCATCGGCTCGGTCACGGAAATCAATCGCACCTGCTCGCGCTTGAGGATCGCCCGAGCCGTAGAAGATTCCAGAGTATCGCGAAACAGCCGATCGAGTTTATGGACAATGACGGCATGAAAGGCGCGCTGCTTACTGACCGTGTCCGCGAGCAATTCTTTGAGAACCTCGCGTTTTTCGAGATTTCGGAATGCTGATTGGCCTTCCTCAAGGTATTCTTTTGCGACTTTATAACCGTGGTTTTCCGCCCATTCGCGGCACGCCCGGAGCTGCGCCTGGATTGAATATCCCTGGACCTGCTCCTCGGAGGAGACCCGCGCGTAAATGACGGCGGTTTGTTGCTGTTTTGTTGCTGTGCTCGTGCTCATACTGTTCTCGGCGGGACGACGGGCTCCGATGGCTCCGTGCCCGTTGATCGTTTCTGCGCCCGCTTACGCTCGAGCTGGTCTAGATCGAAGCATCTTTTTCTCATATTGCGCTCTGTCCAAGGCCGCCGACTCATCCGGGCGATGTTTCTTTGATTGAACTCATCGGCCATTTGCCGGCAATCGAGCCCGCGGGCAAGCGCCTCTGCGATTGCGCTTCGATGGATGTCTTCCAGTAGTTCAGTTTTACCGCCGATTGCGCGATGGAGCCCGAAGACCATATTGCGCGTCCACGCTTTTCCCGACGCGCTCGGGAAGCCCTGCTCGTTAAAATATTGCGCGATCCACTCAAGAGATCGACCCTTTGCGTGAAGCTCAGCTGCCCGTTGTCCCAATTCAAGATAGGTGGCTGAGAGTCGGTTGGGTGTGAGCCCCAGCTTGTGGAGTATCACATAAATGCTGCCTTCGGTAATGTTTAGCACCTGGCCGTTGGAAGTCTTTCCGGCCGCCAGATGCTCCTTTATTTCTGGAACCGTGAGCTTTTGTTGATAGAACTCACGGATAAGATTGTAGCGACCGAGACCGCGCCAGATGGAGAAAGGCGTCGGTTCTCCGGTCTTCCAAAAAATTGTCGCATCGATCCTGTCCTTAGTTGCTGCAACGACGATGTGATCGATAACGCAGCGCAAGATTTCTTTTCGCTCCTGATTCGTGAACGCCGGGTGATGCCACAAGGTCGGTACCTCGCTCGCAAGTCTGCAAAGCTCCTCCAGTTGCTGCTCTGATTCATCGCTTGTCGGAGCCGATGGCTCGCTCGCGATTTTCTGTTCGAACTGCTCTTTTTCCTCAAGCGCCTTTTCAAGCTTCGCCAGCGCATCGAGATGAACGCGCCGAAGGCTATCACGGGTCATGTCTGCACGCTCCCGTGCCCTGCGTTCCTCGCGCCGAAGCCGCTCGCGCTCGGATTCAATCCATGAAAGTCGCGTCTGCTCGCGCCGTTTCGATGCTTCGAGCGCCGATTTAAGCATTTCCAGAGGCGGGGCTTTTAACACCTTGAACAGTTCCCGCAAAACATATTGATCGAAATCGTAGCTCACAAACCATGTGCAGGGCCTTTCCGCATGTTTAAGTGCTTTCCAGCAGCCGTAGCTGTAGCTCTTGTTTCGATGGTAACAGACCGCAAGCCTCTCGCCGCAGACGGCGCAGCGGAGTAGTCCCTGAGTGAGCGCCGGGCCGCGGCCGGCGCGATCGCGGCGCTCAAAATGAGTCTTACTGAAAACCGATTTGATCTCCTCTTGTTGTTCCGGGGTCAAGTAGGCCGGATGGTGATTAGGAATTTTGATCCAGCGGTTCTCGGGAACCCTGCCGCGTTTCGTTTGGCCAGTGGGCTGCACCGGACCACCGGGCTGGGATTGGGTTCTTCCGTAAACATAGACGCCTGCATACGCGGGATGTGTAAGGATTGTTTTTACGCGGTCGAGGGTCGGTTTCTTAAAACAAAGCCGCTTGCCCTGCCTAGCTGGAATTTGAATTCGCGC